>NZ_JBKHUP010000102.1:0-25176 GCF_046565525.1 Coleofasciculus sp.
ATGCCCTATTCATGACTTCGGAGCAGGTTCCCTCTGCCAATCCCTAACCTCAACGAAGTAGGTTAGGGTTCATGAATCCCCTTTACGTTTAGGGCGTACTGTGGACTGGGCGAAGCTTTTGCGATGAAAATTTAACAGTAGAACCGAAAAATTTGGGCGCAAAAGCTTCGCCCCTACTAGGATTCCCGTAAAACGTAACCGACACCCCGGACGGTTTGAATCAAGCGCTTGTCGCCCTCATCTTCAATCTTGATACGTAGATAACGGATATACACCTCAATCACATTAGACTCCCCCAGAAAATCGTATCCCCAAACATTTTCCAGAATCTGTTCGCGAGTTAGAACTTCGCGGGGATGAGTCATCAAATACTTAAGCAGTTCAAACTCTTTCATCGTCAAATCGATCACTCGTCCTCCCCGCATGGCGCGGCGCGTCGTCAAATCTAACGCCAAATCCCCAAATCTGACTTGTTCACTCGTATTGGTATCGGGTTCTAGATACAGACGTATCATCTGCAAAAAGGCGTCAGCGCGATAGGGTTTCAGGAAAAAATCATCAGCACCCGCTTCTAAACAGGCGACTCGATCCTCGATCGCGTCGCGAGTGATGAGTAAGACTAGAGGGACACGAGAACCGGCTTTTCTCAAGCGAGTACATAAACTCAAACCTGATTCTCCAGAACCAGAAAGCAATTGATCTACAACCATCATAGCGGGTTGGAGTTGACAAGCTTGATGCCAGCCACTGGGCGCATCTGTAGCGATAACCGTATGATAGCCAGCTTCTGTTAGATCTAGACTCATGCGTTGAGCTAGGGTTTCATCGGTTTCTACGAGCAAAACACAGGGATTACCGTCAAGGGGAGCAGATTGCATAGATGGCGCTGGTGATGAGTCGTTGGATGTAACACCGGAATTTCCTCTATTGTTCTAGCATGACTGGGGGTTGGCTGAATTATCCTGCTCCTTTTGGAGTGGGTTGTCACTCACATATTGAATCCGTCTCAATCAATCAATTTGATGTAGGGTGGGCATCGCCCACCAACTAAAATTTCAGTACCATTCATGTTAGGGTCAATAGCACGCTCCAGTCGGCTTTGAACTCAAGTACTAGACTGACACAGCTAAAATTGTGGAATAGATTTGATCATTGAACCGGGCGCAAAGAGCCTGCGCCCCTACGGTTTCCGCGCGTAAGGTTAATTCATGAAATTAGGTGTATTACGCCACTACTTTCTGTTTCTTATTAGTCGTCTTCAGACGACTTTCGCTATGAGCCTCGGAATTGATTCTGAGGCGGAGTAACTTGGTGGAGATAGAGTAGGGGTGATATGTTGACAATGATTAGGGGTTCAGGCATTGTTGATATCCTGTTCTAATTCTTCTGGGGTTAAATAGAAGGGAGATACCTGATAACGCCCTAGTAATATCAGAAATTCTACTCGTGAGATTTCGGCTAATTGAGCGGCACGTCCGGATGAAAGTTTTCCCAGTTCAAATAGTTTGACGGCGGCTAATATCTGGAGTTCTCTAGCAATGGTTTCGGGTGTTTCTTTGAGACTGATTAATATTTCTTCAGGAATATCGAGTTGAATTGTACTCATGGTTGATATCTCCGTGGGGAATAGTAGGGTCGTAGTTATTCCTAGGGTAGCTGATGGAGCATGAAGCCTAGCCATCACGTTAGAGATTAAGGGCGTAGCTGGTTTGCTGGTGGATTGCCTATAATGACCTTAACAAGGACAGCAAGTCGCGTCTTTTTCGGATAGATGAGAAGTCATGAGTGCTAATGAAATCGATGATTTGAGAGAACTTAGGCTATGGTTGGTGCGCTTGGTCGTTGGATTTATTGCTTTGGTAGTATTAGCGGTTTTGCCTTTTCTTTGGTGGCTGAATGTTACCCCAATTCAACAGCAACAAGAAATCCTAGACATAAAAGATTTTTTCGAGCTTAAGAACCAGGCAATCAAGTCAGTTACTACATCCATTCAAATTCTAGCCACAGTTTTTGGTGGTATAGCGATTCTGTTTAATGTTTACTATGGAGCTAAACGAGCTGAAGCTTTTGAAAAGAATGCGATCGCGGCGACACAAAACGCGATCGCGGCGACACAAAATGCTGAGATAGCAGAACAGGGGCAAATCACAGAACGCTTTACTAAGGCAATTGAACAGCTAGGTTCAGATAACATCTCAATCCGTTTGGGTGGAATTTATGCTTTAGAACGAATTGCTAAGGATTCGGAAAGAGATCATTGGACAATTATGGAAGTCTTATCGGCTTTCGTGCGGGAGAATGCTCCTTTAAAGGAAGATTTGGGCGATGGGAATAAACAGCAGCCACAAAAACTTCGCACTGATATTCAAGCAGCCCTTACTGTTATCGGACAGCGTGACTCAAATAAAGACAAGGAAGTTTTGAATTTAAGCAATACAGATCTTAGGAGAGCAAACCTCACTGAAGCCAACCTGCAAGGTGCAAACCTCACTGAAGCCAACCTGCAAGGTGCAAACCTTAAGGGAGCCAACCTGCAAGAGGCAAAGTTATTTAAAGCCAATCTAGAGGGGGCATTTCTCTGGGAGGCTAAACTCCAAGATGCAGTCCTCCAAGGAGCCAGACTGCGAGAGGCAAACTTATTTAAAGCCAATCTAGAGGGGGCATTTCTCTGTCAAGCTAAATTGCCTGATTCAGATCTCAGAGAAGCCAACCTAAAAAGGACAAATTTTGGTGGAGCGAACTTGTACCAAGCAGTCCTCTTCCAAGCTAACCTGGAAAGGGCAAACCTTAAGGGAGCCAACCTGCAAGAGGCAAACTTCAGAGAAACTAACTTGCAAGGGGCAGACTTCGGAAACGCCAATCTCAATGAAGCAAATCTACAAGGAGCAGACATTGGGGGAAGTATAAACCTAACACTACAGCAAATTAAATCAGCTATCGTGGATGATGAAACCAGACTTCTCTATGGTCTGGAAAGACTACAAGACTGAAAGCTAGCAGATCGAGTCAGTCAAAGCAATACTGATTGTCTAGCTAATCGCCCTCAGATTGCGATCGCACTCGTGCTAAGTTAATCCTCAATCCACCACAGCAATACCTGCCGAAATTCTCGCGCCTGTGTCGCTAAAGCTCAAATTTCGCCGTTGATTTGCATCTGATGGACTTTATCTGCTAATTCCTGGCGGCGCTGTTCGCTGAGTTCATCAATCGCCAGCATTCCCATGTAAATAACCTCTTTGAGGGTCAATCGGGTTGATTGCGCCTGTTTCTGTACTTGTTCCTTAATAACGGGACTAACCCCTATAGCAGTGCTGGCTCTAGGCACTCAAGTTCACGAATGATTAACTACTTCGTCTAATGGTAACACCTTACGATTCATTACAGTTGGCTCTTGTGCTTAAGCAAGTATTGACGTGATTAAGCGTGTCATTGTATATTGAAGCATAAGAAAATCATCCCAAGTGACCGAAATTCATCGCGTCGCCACGGATGTTGCAGCCATCAATCAACAGGGTAAGCCATCATGACACCTTTATTTCGCCGCCTCCAACCCGCCCAGAAATTCCGGATCACCCCCAGCAGTATCGCCCGACTCCTGAAAATCCCCAAACACCTAATCGTGCGTGTGGAATCCTGGGCATATATCGTCTTTGTTCATCGCCGCGACAAAGGCGGACAATTCATCAGCTATCGCCAATTACGCCAATGGTTCAACGCCATCGCCTGCCAAATTCAACACTGCACCACCTGCCAACAACTGCAGCAATTGTGGCTTACTATTGAGCGCGATCGCAAACGGCACAACAAGCAATACAATGACCAGGATGCCGAATTATTATACAATTTTTGGAAAAGGTGCTGGCATACAGTAGGGCATTCGCAATAGACCCATGACATCTAATAACGGCTGGCAATTTTGGATTGATCGCGGCGGCACATTTACCGATATTGTGGCGCGTCGCCCTGATGGACAATTGGTAATTCACAAGCTACTCTCAGAAAATCCCGATCGCTACACCGATGCGCCAGTACAGGGAATCCGCGAGGTGATGGGAATTAAAGCTGATGCACCAATTCCCACCGAACAGATTGATGCCGTGAAAATGGGGACAACCGTAGCCACAAATGCCTTACTGGAGAGAAAAGGCGATCGCACTGTTTTAATGATCACCAAAGGCTTCCGAGATGCCCTCCGCATCGGCTATCAAAACCGCCCCGATATTTTTGCCCGTGAGATTATCTTGCCAGAAATGCTCTACGAACGGGTGATTGAAGTCGAGGAACGCTACAGCGCCCACGGAGACGAATTAATTCCCCTTCAGATAGACGCCACTCGTCAGCAGTTACAAGCCGCTTATGATAGCGGAATTCGCAGTTGTGCCATCGTCTTAATGCATGGCTATCGCTATAAGAGCCACGAACAGGAACTTGCCAACTTAGCCCGTGCGATCGGGTTTACTCAAATCTCAGTTTCCCATAATGTCACACCCTTGATGAAAATAGTCAGTCGGGGTGACACCACCGTTGTCGATGCCTATTTATCCCCCATTCTCCGGCGGTATGTTAACCAAGTTTCTAGTCAGTTAGCCGGAGAAATCAAAAATCAACAATCAACAATTAACAATCAACAATCCCTCCGATTAATGTTTATGCAGTCCAATGGTGGACTCACAGACGCCCGCACATTTCAGGGAAAAGACAGTATTTTATCCGGTCCGGCGGGGGGTATTGTCGGGGCAGTACAAACCAGTCAACTAGCCGGATTTGATCAGATTATCAGTTTTGATATGGGCGGTACTTCTACCGATGTCGCCCATTACAACGGCGAATACGAACGCACCTTTGAAACCGAGATTGCGGGTGTCCGGTTACGCACACCCATGATGTCCATTCATACCGTAGCGGCGGGTGGCGGTTCAATCGTGAAATTTGATGGGGCGCGGTATCGAGTTGGACCCGAATCGGCGGGGGCAAATCCCGGTCCTGCTGCTTACTCTCAGGGGGGTCCGTTAACCGTAACTGATTGCAATGTGATGGTGGGGAAATTGCAACCTGAGTTCTTTCCCCAAGTCTTTGGACTTGATGGAAATTTACCCTTAAATGACCAGGTGGTGCGAGAGAAATTTAGTCAACTAGCTGCAGATATTGGAGATAACCGAACACCCGAAGCCGTCGCCGCAGGGTTTTTGGCAATTGCCGTCGAAAAAATGGCAAATGCGATTAAAAAAATCTCCTTACAACGAGGCTATGACGTATCAAACTATACCTTGTGTTGCTTTGGTGGCGCGGGGGGACAACACGCCTGTTTAATTGCTGATGCCTTGGGGATGAAACAGGTATTTCTTCATCCTTATGCGGGGGTATTATCTGCCTATGGGATGGGATTGGCAGATGTGCGGATATTGCGGGAACGTTCGGTAGAAGCCCAATTAACCGAGGAGTTACTATCGGTAGGGACATCAGATATTACTCCGTTAGCGGAAATATTCGCCGAGTTAACAACAGCCGGGAAAGATGAAATTGCGACGACTCATATAGGAGAATCCACACCAATTGATAGTGAAGTCATCCGCAAAGTGCATTTGAAATATCAGGGGACAGACTCACCCTTAATTGTCGATTTCGGTAGCGTGGATGAGATGCGGCAGCAATTTGAGGAGGCGCATCGCCAGCGTTATGGTTTTATTGTGGAAGAGAAAGCCTTAATTGTGGATTCGGTATCTGTGGAAGTGATCCAACAGATGGATGTGCCAGAAGAACCCGTGATTCAGCGTCACCGCTCAGAACCGCCGCAATCTGTCGCCAAGGTGCAAATGTATACAGCCGATGCATGGCACGAAACCCCTGTATTTAAGCGAGAGGAATTACAACCGGGAGACTCTATTACCGCGCCAGCATTAATTATTGAAACAACGGGAACCAATGTGATTGAACCGGGTTGGCAAGCTGAAGTAACTGAACGGAATCATTTAATTTTAAAGAAGACGCAACAATCAACAGTCAACAGTCAACAGTCAACAGTCAACAGTCAACAGTCAGAACTTTCCCAGCCTGATCCGGTTACGCTAGAAATCTTTAATAATCTATTTCGTTCCATTGCCGAACAAATGGGAACCACGCTACAAAATACCAGTTACTCGGTAAATATTAAAGAACGGTTAGATTTTTCCTGTGCTATTTTTGATGGACAAGGACAACTGGTTGCTAATGCCCCTCATATTCCCGTGCATTTGGGTTCAATGAGTGAAAGCGTTCGCAGTTTAATTGAGGCGTATGGTGATAGTCTCAAACCTGGAGATGTTTACGCGATTAATAATCCCTATAATGGTGGAACCCATTTACCTGATGTCACGGTAATTACCCCAGTTTTCCTGGAAGAAAGTGGGATTAGCGATACTTTTGATAAAACCAATCAATCTTCGACAAAACCCACTCCTACATCCTCCCCTGACTCAAATACACCCCCCTTTCAAAGGGGGGCAAGGGGGGATAAAAATTCGACACCCTTATTCTACGTCGCTTCACGGGGACACCATGGGGATATTGGTGGAATTACCCCTGGTTCGATGCCACCGGATAGTACAACTGTAGACGAAGAAGGGGTATTAATTGATAATTTTAAGGTGGTAGAGGCAGGACGTTTCCGAGAAAAAGAATTATCTAAATTACTCCTATCTGGCACTTACCCAGTGCGAAATATTACCCAAAATATCGCGGACTTACAAGCTCAAATTGCTGCCAATGAAAAAGGCGTGCAAGAGTTGCGGCGAATGGTGGCACAGTCGGGTTTAGACACAGTACAAGCCTATATGGGTCATGTTCAGAATAATGCGGAAGAGTCGGTGCGGCGGGTGATTGATGTTCTCAAAGATGGCAGTTTTACCTATAAGTTAGATACAGGTGGACAGATTCAAGTTGCCATTCGCATTGACCGGGAAAATCGCCGCGCTACGATTGATTTTACCGGGACATCCGCCCAGTTATCGAATAACTTTAATGCCCCGGCGGCGGTGTGTAAAGCGGCGGTTCTCTATGTCTTCCGTACTTTAGTCGATGATGATATTCCCCTGAATGCTGGATGTCTCAAACCCCTAGACATTATTATTCCCGAAGGTTGTCTATTAAATCCCCGTTATCCGGCGGCGGTTGTGGCGGGGAATGTGGAAACATCCCAGGTGATTACCGATGCGCTATATGGGGCGTTGGGGGTAATGGCTGCATCTCAGGGGACGATGAATAATTTTACCTTTGGTAATCAGAATTATCAATATTATGAAACCATTTGTGGCGGTTCTGGTGCAGGGGCGGAGTTTGATGGGGCGGATGCGGTACATACCCACATGACTAATTCTCGTTTAACGGACCCAGAAGTTTTAGAATGGCGGTTTCCGGTGGTATTAGAACAGTTTGGTATTCGGGGGAATAGTGGTGGAAATGGAAAGCATTGTGGGGGAAATGGTGTGATTCGGCGGATGCGGTTTTTGCAACCGATGACAGCCGCAATTTTATCGGGACATCGGATTGTTGCACCGTTTGGGTTACAGGGTGGTGAAGCGGGTGCTGTGGGGAAGAATTATGTGGAACGTCAGGATGGAACGGTTGAGGAATTAGTAAATACGGCGGTTGTGGAAATGGAGGCGGGAGATATTTTTGTGATTGAGACGCCTGGAGGTGGAGGATTTGGTGTTTCTGATTAAATAGTTCCCAATACTGCTCGGTTAAGAAAAATTGTAGGTTGGGTAGAGCGCAAGCGTTACCCAACAAACCCAGTAAAACGTTGGGTTTCGTTACCTCAACCCAACCTACCTGCTGTGGAGTTATTTGACGAAAAGGCGGCTACACTAGCCCATCTTGTCTGTCGATAGTTCCCACCTCCCTAGGTAAGTAGAGTCAACTACCCCCGATAAATGACAACGAACAAGGAATAGTTTGTGAGTAAGTTTAAGTTATATTAAGCATAAATTAAATCTATATTAAAAATATGAATTCATGACCAAATCCCTAACTATCATGAAGTCACAACTATAAGCCTGTAATCAGCCCTAAGCTAGGAAAGGTTAATGCATTTACTTAAGGGATCACTGATACTAGGTTCTTGACCGACTTTGTGGGTGTCGTCTTACTGCCTCTAGAGTACCCGTTCAGTAATTAAAATTGTAGGCTGGAATTCCTGAAAAATAGTAACAAAAGCTACAAAAAATACCCAAGTTCGGCGTAGTGTAACCTCCAACTTTGGTTATTGAACTGAGGTTCTACCTAGAGCAAACCCATTACAAGGTTCATCTGGATTTGAATAAATTGGCAGAGCTTTTAAACCATTCTGAATAGAAATTATAAGCAGAGTAGGCGTGCTAACTGTAGTTCAGTTAATAAACTATCACAGTTTAACTTGTTACAGCACTATCTTCCCTCTTAAATAACAGTCCAACTGAGTAGAAACAGATTCTTAGGCATATCTTATGTTATCGGTGCTAGACCCTACGCTCAACCCGAACCCTATATCGCTAAAGGTTCTCATCGTCGAAGAGGGTTACCAAACCCTAAAACTATTGGGAGAAGGATTATGTTCTGAAATTCAATATTCGTTTATTATTCAACAAGTTAGGCAGAGCCGTCAAGCCCTAGCTCGATTAAGTCAGGAAGAGTTTGATCTTCTCGTTGTTCATGTTTCCCCGGCTGATCCTCACCTTTTCGATACTGTTACTCAGATCAAACATTTAGGCTTAACTCTGCCAATTCTCGGATTAAGCGCTAACGAAAATCAAATAGTAAACCTACAAGTTATTCAAGCGGGGACACCCGATGATCAGGTGACGGAAAATCTGAAAAGTTACCGATTTATTCGGGCATTGCGTCATGCTATTGACGAACAGCAACGCCAAGAATCTCAACGTCTGAATCAGGAAAAATATTGTTCCGTTCTTGATAATGTCAAAGAAGTCATTTTCCAAACCGATACCCAGGGACATTGGACATTTATAAATCGGGCTTGGACAGAAATTACTGGCTTTTCAATCGCTGAAAGTATCGGTACATCATTTTTAAAGGGTATTCATCCTGATGACTGGCAAAAGGGGCGAGACAACTTTGATTCCCTGATTACTGGAGTTAAACAATCCTGTCGCCCTACGGTGCGCTATCTGACAAAATCGGGTGACATTCGCTGGTTGGAGGTACAGGCGCAGACAAATTTTGCCGCCGATGGTACGGTTTCTGGAACCACAGGCACCCTTAATGATATTACGGAACAGGTTTTAATTCAGTCAGCCTTACGCATTTCCGAAGAACGACTGCAAATGGCGTTATCTGGTAGCGATTTGGGTTTGTGGGATTGGCAATTAACCACTGGATATATTTATTTTAATCCTCAGTGGAAAACAATGCTGGGGTATGAACAAGACGAGATCGAAAATAACTTTAAATCCTTTCAGAAGTTGGTGCATCCTGATGATTTTATGAGAGTGAAAGCGGTATTGAATGCTTATCTTGATCGGTTAATTCCTACCTATGAAGTCGAATTTCGTATGCAATGTAAAACTGGGGAATGGAAGTGGATTTTGTCTCGTGGTAAAGTCTTTGAGTGGGATGAAGCGGGTAATCCAGTACGGATGACGGGGACTCATCGGGATATTAGCGATCGCAGAAAAGCTGAGGAGGCTTTGCGGGAGTCAGAAGCCGGGGAACGAAAAAAAGCCTATCAGTTAGAACTTGCCTTGTGTGAACTTAAAAATACCCAAGCGCAGTTGGTACAAACGAAAAAAATGGCATCCTTGGGACAGTTAGTGGCGGGTATTGCTCATGAGATTAATAATCCGATCAGCTTTATTGCCGGAAATGTTAGCTTTGCCCATCAATATGGGCGGGATTTGCTCAAGTTGATCGATCTCTATCAACAGCATTATCCTCACCCAAATGCCCCAATTCAAGATGCAATGGAAGCCGTTGAGCTTGACTTTCTCAGGACAGACTTTCCCAAAGCCCTCAACTCTATTCGAGACGGCGTAGTTCGGATTCAGCAAATTGTGCGATCGCTACAGCATTTTTCGCACTTAAATGAAGCACAAATGAAGACAACTGATTTACATCAGGGGTTGGATAGTACTTTAATACTTTTACAGAATCGATTCACTAAAAAGCCCAACCGAGCGGCGATTGAAGTCACTAAAGTATTCAGTAAATTACCTAAAATTGAATGTTATCCGGGTCAACTTAATCAAGTATTTATCAATATATTGAATAATGCCATTGATGCGTTAGAAGGAAAAAACAAACAGAATGATTCCTTTCAACCCCAGATTAAGATTAGTACGGAAATTTCTGAGTTAAATTCGACTGTTATTATTCGGATATCCGATAATGGCTTAGGCATTCCCGCCCATTTGCAAGAGCATTTATTTGAACCGTTTTTCACCACCAAACCTGTAGGACAAGGGACAGGATTGGGATTGGCGATAAGTTATCAAATCATTGAAAAACACAAAGGAAAAATTACCTTTAATTCTCAATCTGGTATCGGGACAGAGTTTATCATTGAAATCCCCATAAAGCTAACCCATAAAACGGAACAATGGAGTCAAATTCAATGGTTACGTCAAGCCATCAGCGCTTGAGTCAGATGAGTGATTGATTTTTGTAGTTAATTATACAGTAATAATTCGTTCTTTTCTCGTTGAATAGTTCTAACAAAATAATCCATTGATCAAAGAATTCTATGCCCGACGTTCTATTTAAAGTAGACCTAACTAAACCCATGTCAGAACAGGAGTTAGTCGGTCATAACCGCTGGCATCCTGATATTCCCGCCGTGGTTTCTGTCAATCCTGGGGATGTATTTCGCATTGAATGTAAAGATTGGACAGATGGGCAAATTAAAAATAATGATAACCCAGATGATGTGCGGGATGTGGATTTAACGGTGGTGCATGTGTTGAGTGGACCCATTTATGTGAATGGGGCGCAACCGGGCGATATTCTGGTTGTTGACTTATTAGATATTGGCGCATTACCGGGGGATGAATGGGGATTTACGGGTATTTTTGCCAGAGAAAATGGCGGCGGATTTCTCACGGATCATTTTCCCAATGCGGCTAAAGCCATTTGGGATTTACAGGGTATTTATACTCGTTCTCGTCATATTCCAGGCGTGCGATTTGCGGGAATTACTCATCCGGGATTAATTGGTTGTGCGCCGTCGGCAGATTTATTAGCAAAATGGAATAAACGGGAAGCTGAATTGGTGGCAACAAATCCTAATCGTGTGCCACCCTTAGCCGCATTACCCAACCCGCAAAATGCAATTTTAGGTTCGTTGAAAGGGGCAGAATTTGACCGAGTTGCCGCTGAAGCCGCCCGCACAGTTCCGCCGCGTGAACATGGGGGAAATTGTGATATCAAGAATCTATCGAGAGGATCGCGGATTTATTTTCCGGTGTATGTAGATGGGGCGAAACTATCTATGGGAGATATTCATTTTTCCCAGGGCGATGGTGAGATTTCTTTCTGCGGTGCGATTGAAATGTCGGGTTATATTGACTTGCATGTCGATATTATTAAAAGGGGTGTAGAAAAATATGGGATGATTAATCCGATTTTTAAGCCGGGACCTGTTGAACCACGTTATTCAGAGTATTTAGTTTTTGAGGGGATTTCTGTTGATGAAGTGACTGGACAGCAATATTATTTAGATGCCCATGTCGCCTATCGACGGGCTTGTTTAAATGCAATTGAATACCTGAAAAATTTTGGTTTTACGGGAGAACAAGCTTATTTACTTTTAAGTTGTGCGCCTATTGAAGGGCGGATCAGTGGAATTGTGGATATTCCTAATGCCTGTTGTACCTTAGCCTTACCTACAGAAATTTTTGAGCAGCCGATTCTGCCAACTTAGTAGAAGAAGGCATAAGTCCATTGTTAAGGGGTTACTTATTTCTACCCTACTTAAGTCGAATAGCACGCTCAGATGAGGCGGGTGGGCAATGCCCACCCTAGGATATATAAAAGGAGAGAAAAAGATATGCCGTTGTATGAGTTTCGCTGTGATACTTGTGGGGATTTTGAGAAATGGCGCACATTGGCAGAAGCGGGAACACCAATGCTTTGTCCAACCTGTCAGGTAGTGGCGAAACGGGTATTTTCTGCGCCCATGGTGAATTTAAGTTCGGGGAGTTTACCCAAGCAAAAGGAACCGCGACTGGTAAAGCGTTCTACGGAATCAACAACGCCCCAGTATAGTCAGCAGAAGAATGGACGCCCTTGGATGGTGAGTCATTAACCTGAATTAGCAGTCAAGACGGCAATAAATAAAGATGACTTGATGACGAAAATAGGATTGAGCAAAAGGGTACAAAGTCTGAGTTCAGACCAGCCAAATTATGTAAAAATGAAAATGGCAACCTGCCGCTTTTTGCCCAATTCAGTCATGCCAATCCTTTCATGTCCTCCCTATTGCCCAAAATATTATTAGTTGATGATACTGTGGCTAATCTTCAATTAGTCTCAGATTGTTTAATTAAGGCAGGGTTTAATGTCCTCGCGGTTAAAAGTGGTGTCCAAGCGTTAAAAACTTTGGCAATAACCTTACCGGATCTGATCTTGTTGGATGTGGTGATGCCAAAAATGGACGGGTTTGAAGTCTGTCGTCGTTTAAAATCTCAGGAGAAAACTAAAGATATTCCCGTTATTTTTATGACGGCGGTTGCCGATCGCGCGAATCCCAGTTACAAGATTAAGGGGCTAAAGCTGGGCGCTGTAGACTATATCAGCAAGCCGATTCAGCTTGAAGAGATTTTAGCTCGCGTCAAGACTCACCTGAAACTGCGGGCTTTAACCCAGCAACTCACCGAACAAAATACCTGCTTACAGCAAGAGATTCGTGTACGTCATCAGACACAACAGATCCTGCAAGAAACTGAACGTCGATGGCGCTCGCTGTTGGAGAATGTGCAACTGATGGTTGTCGGCTTAGACTGGAAGGGGGATGTGGAGTATATGAATCCCTTTGGCTTAGGCTTAACTGGCTATACTCAAGACGAAGTTTTAGGCAAAAACTGGTTCAATACGTTTATCCCATCCTCCGATCAGCAGCAGCTTAAACAGGTTTTTCATGAACTCTTATACCACAACAGCCACACCTACTACCAGCACTTGATTCTGACGAAATCCGGTGAAGAACGACTGATTGCTTGGAATAATACTGTGTTACGAGATATTACTGGCGCGATCGCAGGAACCATGAGTATTGGTGAAGATATTACCCAGCGTCAAGCCATAGAACGGATGAAAAATGAATTCATCTCCCTAGTTAGTCATGAACTTCGCACCCCCCTCACCTCAATGCGTGGTTCTCTGGGTTTACTCAAGATGGGAGTCTATGATAATCAACCCGAAAAAGCCAAACGGATGCTAGAGATTGCAGCGGGAGACTGCGATCGCTTAGGGCGCCTGGTGAATGACATCCTCAGCTTAGAACGCTTGGATTCCGGTCAAGTGACGCTAGTCAAGGAACTTTGTGAGGTGACAGATTTAATCCAACATTCCGTGGAGGCGATAGAAGCGATCGCGGATGCAGCAGGAATTTCTATCCGGGTGACTCCCCTATCGGCTAAAGTCTATGTTGCCCCTGATACCATTATTCAAACCCTGACAAATCTGTTGAGTAATGCAATCAAGTTCTCTGATAGCAATACGACGATCACCGTGAGTGCCAACTATTACTCAGATTCTATTTTATTTCAAGTTACAGATCAAGGACGCGGAATTCCCCCTGAGCATCTTGAACGCATCTTTGGGCGATTTCAGCAAGTCGATGTTTCCGATTCTCGCCAAAAAGGAGGTACTGGTTTAGGATTGGCGATTTGCCGCAGTATTATACAGCAACATGGGGGGGAAATTTGGGCGGAAAGTACCCTCGGTTCTGGGAGTACCTTTTATTTTACATTGCCAGTTTACAAAGAATCAGGTAATATCTAGTTCTTTTTCATACTCGCTTCCCGAAAAGAAGCAAGCTACGTCATTTATAGCAGTAGACACATCGATTAGGACGCTCCTGTGAGGGAACGACAACGGCACGTTTAAGAACTGGCTTGGGGAAATCGAGCCAGGAGTTGCTCACGGGATAACTGAGACAATTGTGAGAGGTATTGGCTTAAGTCTTGGGGGGGTAATCCTAATAAAGGAGTAACCAGTGCGGTGAGTTGAGCATCCAATTCTCCAAAACGAATTCTGAGTAAATTTTCGACAATGAAACGCTGTGCCTGTTGAATTCCTGATTCACTATTTTCGAGTTGAGACAGTTGCAGTAGAAAGGGAGTTAACTGCTGAGAGGGCAATGCCGATAAGGGAGTGATTAAAGCAGCGAGGGTAGAGGTTAACTGTCCCAAGCGAGTCTGGAGAACGTTTTCGATAATCAGCCGTTGTCCCTGTTGTAATCCCTGTTGTAATCCCTGTTGTAATCCCTGTTGTAATCCCTGTTGTAATCCCTGTTGTAATCCCTGTTGCATAGCTTCTTCCCTGGCTTGTTGTCGAGCCGCATCCAGTTGTTGCCGATAAAGGGGTGCTAATGCCATAATTAACTCCCTCTCCTCTGTATCTAAGGGTTGTTCTTGATTGGCTTGTAAGTTGGCTTGCAAGTTATACAATAACTCTAGCGTAGACTCCCGCCGTTGGCTGTTTTCGGGTAATGCGGTGATTTCCGCGATGGCTTGCTGTTGGACTCTGCCCTTTCCCAGAAGTCTCAGCCATAGGGTTTGGGGGGTACGGGGGAGTTGGTGGATGACAACGATGGCTGTTCGGAAAGCCTGGGGGAGAAAGTAGAGTCCACTTAACCAGTTTTGCTCATCACTGAAGGCTCCAAAGCTATCGAGTAAGGGTGTTGAGGCGGTGGGGGTGAGTATCCATAATTGGGAGAGTTCATTCAGATTAATGGAAGTGGATTCCCGTCTGGCGCGTCGTCTCAATTCCCGATGTAGGTCAAACAGTTTAGCCAGACAATCACAAATTTGATCGGCAGTGACGGCGTTGCGAAAGGGTTCAAAGACAGCAGCAGTTGTGACAAAGCGCCCTAAAAGTCCCAGAGAGAGGATGTAGTCATCTGAGATAGAGGTGGGGATAAATAAAACGTCAACCTCTCGCACTTCCCCAGCAATGTCGCGACTGGTTTCCACTTTTCCGATGGGGGACAAGAGTTGCTCAAGATAGTCCTTGGCGAATTGGTCGTGAGGAAATCGAGTCATGGGGGCATGGGAATAGTCTACGAGTGTAGAAGTTTATCTTAATTATTACCAGTCTAAGCTGTTCGGCATTTAAACCTTAATGTCAACAAATGTTAAGAGACTAAAACCCTCTTTCCTTCTGCCCTCTGCCCTCTCCCCCTCACCCACTCCCCTTTAACCACAATGGCGTAAATCCCCCTGCCTCCGTCATAAATTCCTCATTTTTTCCCGATAAAATGAGGTGATGGATAATGGTGGCTAATTTTCACCAATCCACGACTGACAAAATTCTAGGAGAGGCAATCCTTGTCACAAACCACATTAGCCAAAAATCAACTTCGCAAATGCCCCACGGGGATCAAAGGATTGGATGACATTACTGATGGGGGATTACCCTTAGGGCGAACAACCCTGGTTTGTGGAACAGCCGGGTGTGGTAAGACCTTAATGGGGATGGAGTTTCTCGTCCGGGGTATCCTAGACTACTCACAACCCGGAGTGTTCATGGCGTTTGAAGAAACGGCGGCAGAATTGACCCAAAATGTCGCCTCCTTGGGTTGGGATTTGGACGAACTGACGGCGGCGAAAAAACTCTCGATTGATTATGTTTATATTGACCCGCAGGAGATTGAAGAAACTGGGGACTATGATTTAGAAGCTTTATTTATTCGCCTCGGAAGTGCCATTGACACCATCGGTGCTAAGCGAGTTGTTTTAGATACCGTTGAAGTGCTTTTTTCCGGCTTATCGAATACAGCGATTGTCCGGGCAGAGTTGCGGCGGTTGTTTCGCTGGTTGAAAACGAAAGGGGTTACAGCGATTGTCACGGGGGAAAAAGGGGAAAAATCCCTGACTCGTTATGGCATTGAGGAGTATGTTTCCGATTGCGTGATTCGCCTCGATCACCGCCTCTTTGAAGATATCTCAACCCGCAAGTTGCAAATTGTCAAGTACCGGGGTTCTAATCACGGCACAAATGACTATCCTTTTCTGATTAATTCAGAGGGGATTACTGTGTTACCGATTACATCAGTGGGATTAGATCATACCGTAACCGAGGAACGAATATCAAGTGGTATTGAACGCCTCGACACCATGCTGGGAGGGGAGGGATACTTTCGCGGTAGCAGTATTCTGATCACGGGTACGGCGGGAACGGGGAAAACTACCCTAGCCGCCCATTTTGCTGAAGCCACTTGTCGTCAGGGCGAACGCTGTCTCTATTTTGCCTTTGAAGAAGCCCCGCAGCAAATTATCCGCAATATGCGCTCAGTGGGCATTAATTTAGCCGAATTTGTCAGCCAAGACTTGTTAAGGTTTCAGGCGAGACGCCCGACGGCTTTTGGCTTAGAAATGCACCTGGTACAAATCCACAGTTTAATCCAAGAATTTCAGCCAACGGTTGTGATTATTGACCCAATGAGTAATCTTACCATGGGGGGTACTGTCTCTCAGGCAAAAGCCTTTCTTTTCCGTCTGATTGATCTGCTAAAATCTCAACAAATTACCGTCTTCTTGACGAATTTAATTCAAGGGGGGATGCCGATGGAGCAGACTGAGATGGGTGTTTCCTCGTTAATGGATACGTGGTTAGAGGTGCGCTTTGTGGAGACTAATGGCGAACGCAACCGTATATTTTTTATCCTTAAATCTCGTGGGATGGAACACTCCCATCAGGTGCGGGAATTAAAATTTACCAACCAGGGAGTCGAGTTAGTCGATGTGTATTTGGGAGAAGGAATCGTGCTGACGGGTACGGCGCGAAGAATTCAAGAGGAAAAAGAAAACGCCGCCAATTTGACCCGAAAACAGGAGTTTGAACGCAAGCGCCGGGATTTTGCCCGCCAGAAAGCGGTTATCCAATCCCAAATCACCGCCTTGCAAGCGCAACTGGAACGGGAACAGGAAGATATAGAGACGATGATACAACAGGAGCAATCCCACTACGATAATCTACAACATAACCGAGTCGCGATCGCGCAGCTTCGTCAGGCGGATCTCCCTTGAAGGGGCGGGTAGTTTTTGGGGTGTGGGGAAATTCTTTTCCCTAGTATCAGTCGATTAAAACTAACAGATCCTATCAAGTATTTTTAATTATGGAAATTCAAACAGAAATCAGCATTCCCGTACCAGAGATTTGGCAATTGCGCCTCTATGTGGCAGGACAAACTCCAAAATCAATTAAAGCCTTTGCTAACTTAAAAAAAATCTGTGAGGAACACCTGAATAGTCAATATCATATCGAAGTGATTGATTTATTAGAAAATCCTCAACTTGCCAAAGGAGACAAAATTGTGGCAATTCCGACATTAGTGCGAAAACTCCCGCCACCGATTAAACAAATTATTGGTGATTTATCCAATACCGAAAAAGTTTTGGTGGGACTCGATTTGCGGCGAGCCACTACATGAATGCAGAGGCGAGGAGGTAGCAGGCTTAAGGGCATAGGACTATTATGGTAAAGAAATAGGATAAAATCATGGATGAAAAAAATCTAAAAAGTTCCACAGACGCCTTTGAGCAAGCTCTGATTCAAAACAACAGGGTTGAATACTGTCTCCGCTTGTATGTTGCTGGAACGACGTTAAAGTCTATCCGCGCCATTGAAACAATCAAGAGGATCTGTGAAGACTATCTTCCCCAACGATACACCTTGGAGATTATTGATATTTATCAACAGCCGGAACTGGCTCAGCAAGCGCAAATTTTTGCCACACCCACCCTGATTAAAACACTGCCCCTGCCATTACAACGAATTATTGGTAATATGTCCAAGACCGAAAAAATTATTGTGGGGCTAGATATTGTGCCGAAAAATTATCCTATATAAATTACCCAATATTATACCATTTATCTCTAATCGTGTAATGAATAAATTCTCCTATCCCAGAGGCTTAGGATAGGGTGCAACATCATGGAAAATTGGGATTAAATCGATGAAAGAAAAAACACGGGAGGAATTAGAACAAGAAATTCAAGACTTACGCGATCGCCTGAGTGTCGCGGAAGAAACATTGCAGGCAATTCGCCAGGGTGAGGTGGATGCATTAGTCGTATCCGGACCTGAAGGCGACCAGATTTTTACCTTACAGAGTGCCGATGAACCCTATCGACTCTTTGTGGAACAAATGAAAGAAGGAGCCGCTACCCTGACATCTACAGGAATGCTGCTGTATTGTAATCATCGTTTAGCCAAGCTTTTGAAAAGAAACTTAGAAACCGTTATTGGCTCTAACTTTCAACAATACCTACTCCCCCTGGAAATGCCCCCATTTGAAGCCCTATTGCAGCAAGATGAAGTGGGATGTAGTCAAGGGGAATTCTGCCTCATCGCCAGTGATGAAACAGAGATACCCGTACATCTATCGGTCACCAAAATAGCCCTAGAGGGAGTTGATATAAATTGCTTAATCGTAACAGACTTAACTGAAAATAAACGACAAAAAAAAATAGTAGCGGCAGAAAAACTGGCTCGTTCTATTCTAGAACAAGTGGCTGATGCGATTGTGGTCTGTGATCAAAGCGGAAGCATTATCCGCACCAGTCTTGCTACTCATAAACTTTGTGGAAAAAATCCTATATTTCAACCCTTCGATGTAGTGTTTCCACTTGTTTTTTCCCCATCTAATCAGAGGGAAGATGAGACAGATGAGATTTCTGCATCGTCTTCTACCTCAAGCCAACCCTTTTCGATGACAACTATTTTGAATGGGGAAACATTTCAGGGGGTTGAAGTCATTTTGGGGCGAGAAGATGGGCAACAATTCCATTTGCTCCTAAGTGGGCGGGCGTTGTTGAACTCCAACAAACAGGTTCAAGGGTGTGTGGTGACGCTGACGGATATTACCTCTCGTAAACAGTCAGAACAAGCGCTGCAAGAGAGTCAGGAACGCTTTCGTCGTGCTGTACTCTATTCACCCATACCGATTATGCTCCATGCTGAAGATGGCGAAGTTGTGCAGATTAACCAGGCTTGGACCCAACTTACAGGTTACACCCATCAAGACATACCCACGATCGCACATTGGATCCAAAAAGCCTACGGCACTCGCCAAGAGTTAATTCGGGAAAACATTGATCGACTCTATAGCCTGGATCACTCCATTGCCGAAGGCGAATATACCATTATGACTCGTAATGGCTCAACTCGCATCTGGGATTTCTATTCCGCCCCCTTGGGTAAGCTGAGTGATGGGCGACGCATGGTGATTAGCACCGCCCTGGATGTGACGCTTCGCAAGCAAACCGAACTCGATCTGCAAAAGGCAAAAGCCACCCTAGAAGTTCGGGTAGCTGAACGCACCAAAGCACTGCAACAGCAACTGCAAATCCGGCACCAAATTGAACAGAAACTCCGGGCTTCCCAAGCTCGATTTGCCGGCATTCTGGAAATCGCCAGTGATGGGATTATTTCCGTCGATGCCAATCAACGGATTATCTTATTTAATCAAGGGGCAGAAAAGATGTTTGGCTATAGGGTGAGTGAAGTGTTGAATCAACCCTTGGCTTTACTTCTACCCAACCGCTACACGATTGCTCACCATCAGCATATTAAAAGCTTCAGCCCGTCTCAGGGGAAAGCACGGCGTATGGGAGAGCGCCAAGCTATTTTTGGTCGCCGCAAAGACGGCACAGAGTTTCCGGCGGAAGCCTCTGTCTCTAAGCTAATACTAGGTAATCAGGTGGTATTCACCGCCTTTGTGCGCGACATTACCGAACGCAAACAGTTTGAGGCACAACTCCAGCACAGTGAAACCCGACTCAAAACCATCATTACCGCTACCTCCGACGGGATCATGATAGTCGATAACCAGGGTCAGGTTTGTTTTGCCAACCCCGCCGCCGCCCAGCTTTTTGATATGACTCTAGACACGTTACTTGAGTATGAGTGGGGAATGCCCTTGGCAGAAACCACAGAAATCGAATTGGTGCAATCGAGTGGGGAATTGCGGATGGCAGAAATGAAGGCAACTCCGATTCAATGGTTCTCAAAACCTGCCTATGTGATTGCCTTACGAGACATTACTCAACGCAAACAGACAGAGTTAACTCTACAACAGGCAAAAGCCGCCGCCGAAGCCGCGAATCAGGCAAAAAGTATGTTTCTGGCGAATATGAGCCATGAATTGCGTACTCCCCTCAACATTATTTTGGGGTTTACCCAGGTGATGAGTCGTGATCCGGTGATTACCCCAGAGGAACAAGAAAATTTGGACATTATTAATAAGAGTGGTAATCATTTACTCAGTTTAATTAATGATGTCTTGGATTTATCGAAAATCGAAGCCGGATGTATTAGCATCGATGAGAGCCGTTTTGACCTGATTGCCTTGGTGCGATCGCTCCAGGAGATGTTTCAGCAAAGAGCAGTGGCTAAAGGGTTGCAGCTTTACTTGGATATGGCGGCTGAGGTTCCCCAATATATCCAGGCAGATAGTAACAAATTGCGCCAAGTTCTGATCAATCTGCTCAGTAATGGGATTAAATTTACCCAAAAGGGTAGTATTAGGTTACGAGTAGCGCTCCACCCTAAGCCTCAGCAGGCAGAAGGCAGAGAGCAGGAGGAACAAGCTTACCATCTTCGCTTTGAAATTTCCGACACCGGCGTGGGAATTGCGCCAACGGAATTAGGAATTATTTTTAATGCCTTTATCCAAACTCACGCCGGGAAAGTGGCAAATGAAGGGACAGGTTTAGGGTTAGCGATTAGTCGTAAGTTTGTCCAACTCATGGGTGGTGATATTCAGGTGAGTAGCCAACTGAATCAAGGTAGCACGTTTAGCTTTGAGATTCCGGTTCACCTGGCTGATGCATCAGATATAGAACCCGTTCAAACTTACCGCCGAGTTATTGGATTGGCTCCCAATCAACCCTGCTACCGGATTCTCGTTGTTGACGACAAACCCGAAAACCGCCAAATTATCCTCAAGCTGTTAACCCTTCCAGGATTAGAGGTGCGTGAGGCGAAAAATGGACAAGAAGCCGTGACATTGTGGCAGAAGTGGCAACCCCATCTGATCTGGATGGATATGCGGATGCCGATTATGGATGGCTATCAGGCGACGCAACAGATTCGTTGCCAAGGAGACGGTAAAACCCCTATTATTATCGCCCTAACTGCTTATGCCTCCAAGGGCGATCGCACCTCGGCACTTCAAGCTGGCTGTAATGATTATGTGAGCAAACCTTTTCAAGTCGAAACGTTGTTTGCCAAGATGGAAAACTATTTAGGAGTGCGCTATATTTATGCAGATTCTGACTCAAAAGATCAACCCGTTAACCTTAATCAGCTAACTCCTGAACGGTTATCGGTGATGCCTCTATCCTGGATTGAAAGGCTCTCTGAAGCGGCACAGCTTTGTGATGATGAAGAAATCTTGTCGCTAATTGAGAAGATTCCGCCAGACCAAACTCTTGTGATCAATACTCTAAGGCATCTTGCCCACAATTTCCAGTTTCATCTGATTATTCAGCTCGCTCAATCCACGATTAATCTCTTAGCTATGACAACGATGAACCATCAACTATCCAGAGAAAATACTAAACCAACAGGAGGAGGGCAGCAATGTTAGAGGTTAAAGCGAATATCTTAATTGTAGATGACCACCCCGATAATCTCCGCTCTCTGGCTGCCATCCTCAGCCGCGCTGGGTATAAAGTGAGAAAAGCGATTAGTGGCAAGATGGCATTAGAAACCATTCGTTCCCACCCGCCTGACTTAATTCTCCTTGACATCAAAATGCCGCAGATGGATGGCTATACCGTTTGCTCAACTCTAAAAGCCAACGCCGCCACTCAAAGGATTCCAATTATCTTTTTGAGTGCCTTAGATGATATAGCGGATAAAGTAAAAGCCTTTACCGTTGGTGGGGCGGATTACATTATCAAACCCTTCCAGGCGCAAGAAGTATTAATCCGCGTTAACAATAACTTAGTAATTGCCCATCAACGCCAAGAACTCCTCGCTCAAAAAAAGAAACTTCAGGAACAAAATGCTCAATTACAGCTTTTAGTCACCCTTACCCACAGGATTAGTCAAACCGATGATTTTCATTCTGCCCTAACCATCACGTTAACGAAAATTTGCCAGACTATCGGTTGGGATTTTGCCGAAGCTTGGATTCCCAATGCCAAAGGAACTATCCTCGAATGTAGTCGGGGATGGTACAGTCGCGCTCCCACCTTTGACTTATTCAGATATCATCGAATAACCACCACGTTTGCCCCGAATATAGGACTACCGGGGCGGGTTTGGTTGTCGAAAAAGCCGGAATGGAGTACAGAGATTTCTGCCGAATCGGCTGGCTGTTATCTTTGTGTTGAGAAGGCGTTAAATCTGGATATGAACACGAGTGTAGGTGTTCCGATTTTATTTCGCGATCGCGTGTTAGCTATTTTAGTCTTTTTCAAACAAGCCAGGAGTGAACCCGAACCCGGATTAATCGAATTGATTCAGCTTATCGCGGCTCAGTTAGGCACATTAATGCAGCGGATCAAAGTCGAAACTGCCTTATTTGAGGCAAATCAAAAACTCAAACAGTTAGTGACTATCGATGGCTTAACCGGAATCGCCAATCGCCGCAAATTTGACCAATACATTCATCGAGAATGGAAACGACTCTTTCGAGAGCAACTCCCCCTTTCCTTAATTTTAGGGGATATCGATTTTTTTAAGCTCTATAACGATACTTACGGACATCAAGCCGGAGATGATTGTCTGCGAAAAGTAGCCACAAAAATCCGCCTAATAGTCAAACGTCCCGCCGATTTAGTCGCCCGATACGGCGGTGAAGAATTGGCGGTCATTTTACCCAATACAGATGCTCAGGGGGCGATTCATGTTGCCGAAACTATCCGCCAAAGCGTGGAAAATCTCAAGATTATTCATGCTAGTTCAGATATCAGTCACTATGTCACTTTAAGTTTAGGCGTGTCCAGTCTGATTCCTAACCCTTTAGTTAACATTGAAACCTTAATTAATCAAACCGATAAAGCGCTGTATCGAGCTAAAGCCGGAGGAAGAAATCAAACAGTCGCTGAATACTCCATTCCGGCTAATTTATCCTGCCAAATTTAAAAGAAGTTCAACGCGATAAGAGAGGATTTATGTCAGAAAAACTAACGAGTATTTTAATTGTAGATGATAATATAGATAACCTGCGATCCTTGGCTGCCATTCTCAGGTTAGAGGGTTACAAAATCAGAAAAGCAATTAGTGGACAGGTTGCATTAGAAACCGTTCGTTCTCACCCGCCCGACTTAATTCTCCTCGACATCAAAATGCCGCAAATGGATGGCTATACCGTCTGCTCTACCTTAAAACAAGACGCAGCCACTTGTTCAATTCCTGTCATTTTTTTAAGTGCTTTAAATGAAACGGCTGATAAACTAAAAGCCTTTGCCGTTGGCGGTGTTGACTACATTACTAAACCCTTTCAAGCCCCAGAAGTCGTGGCGCGAGTTGAGAATCAATTGCGTCTCCAGAGACTTTCTCAACAACTCGTTGAGCAAAATACACAGCTACTGGAAGAAATTCAGATTCGCCAGCAAACCGAAGCCGCATTGCACCAATCACTTGAGCAAACTGAAGCCGCCAATCGAGCCAAAACGGTGTTTCTCGCTAACATGAGTCATGAACTCCGTTCCCCCCTCACAGGGATTTTGGGTTACGCTCAACTACTGCAAAAAGCTACAGATTGCACTCCTTTGCAACAGAAGGGGCTTGGCGTTATTTATCAGTGCGGTAGTCACCTACTCACGCTGATTAACGATATTTTAGATCTATCTAAAATTGAAGCTAAAAAACTCGAATTATTTCCCGATGATATTGATTTTTGTTTGTTTTTAACGAATCTCGCTGAACTATTCCAGTTCAAAGCCCAAGAAAAAAAACTTAAATTCACCTATCTTCCCTTCAATTCACTGCCTCCAGAAATATATATTGATGAAAAGCGACTGCGACAAGTTTTAATTAATCTGCTTTCTAATGCGATTAACTTTACTCATCAAGGTACTGTCACTTTAAAAGTGAGTGTCATGAGTTACAGTTGTGAACTGAAGCAGCAGAAAAAGACCTTACCCAATAAAACGGATAAAGCCCAAATAACTTGTGCAAAAATTCGCTTTGAAATCGAGGATACAGGTATAGGAATTATTCCAGAACAATGGGTAAAAATATTCTTGCCATTCGAGCAAGTGATGGAGAGTTCACATAGTACAGAAGGAACCGGATTGGGACTAACCATTAGCCAAAAAATCATCGCCTTGATGGGAAGCAAAATTTTTCTGGAAAGTACTCCTAATGTGGGCAGCAAATTTTGGTTTGACTTAGACGTACCTACGAACTTACCCGGGTCATATTTTACCGGGATTGATGCCAACCCGAACCCAACTCTATCTCAGGAAGTTGGTGATAATTCAAATCAAATTATAACAAGTTTTTTTACAGAATCCGACATAATAGTACCACCTCTAGAAGAACTGCTTCCGCTGTATGAAGCTGCTCAAATTGGTGACGTTGAAGGTGTACAGCAGGTAATTGAGAGACTCCAACACTTAAATTCTGACTATTTTGCCTTTGTCACGCAGGTGCTGAAACTGGCGGATAATTTTGACTATGAAGAAATTATACAACTAATTGATAATTATTATGTGGAGCATAAGAGTCTCTTGAGACTGTAGAAACGTATCATCCTACGTCTCTCGTCTCCAGAGAGTCTTATGTGTCCTAACATCCTTGGCGGTTGCTATACGATAAAATCATAGGATGAAAAAGTCAAAAAATCTAATCATTTTCACCGACTTAGATGGCACACTTCTAGATGCTGAAACCTATAGTTATCAGTGAGCCGTGAGCAGTGAGCCGTGAGCAGTTATCAGTTATCAGTTATCAGTTATCAGTTATCAGTTATCAGTGAGCCGTGAGCAGTTATCAGTTATCAGTTATCAGTGAGCCGTGAGCAGTTAT
>NZ_JBKHUP010000103.1:0-25037 GCF_046565525.1 Coleofasciculus sp.
GGTGTACCTCTGAATGTACCTTGATCTGGGTCAAAACTTAACCACGAAGGAAGTTCGCCTCCATCTTTTAACGTGGCGCTGTAGGTTAATTTATCGCCATCAGCGTCACTAAACTTATTGGTGATATCTAAACGGAAGGATTCGTCTACCTCAACCGTTTGGTCAGCAATGGGAGAGAGTAACGTGGGGTCATTGTTAACCACAGGTGCGGCGGCGATATCGAGTTTAAACCCATCGCTTTTTGTCCCACCTTGACCATCATCGGCTGTGACCAAGATATTCAGGGTTTCATCCCCACTATTCGGTGTACCTCTGAATGTACCTTGATCTGGGTCAAAACTTAACCACGAAGGAAGTTCGCCTCCATCTTTTAACGTGGCAGAGTAAGTTAAATCCTTGCCATCAGCGTCACTAAACTTATTGGTGATATCTAAAGTGAAGGATTCGTCTACTTCAGCCGTTTGGTCAGCAATAGCGGTGACTAACAGGGGAACATTATTAATCACATTACCGCCACCAGTTAAGCCGGAATTTACCAATAAAGCCCCCACTTTAACCAGGGGATTCCCCACAGTATGCGTCGGAACTAGACCACCGTTATCCTGCAACGGATTCAGTTGGGCATCGATAATTTTAATCCCGGCAGTTGCATTGTAATCATTCCAGTTCTTTGTGGCTTTCGGCGGATACTGAACATTCCCACCCTTGTCAATTAATTCCTTACTCGTGTGTTGTTGAATTCCCCAATCATTTGTGCCATTATCTGCTGTATTCTCGTAAAAGATGGTATTCTTGACGCTGACCTTAGCGTTCTTACCAGTCGATACACCGCCACCAACCCAGCTAGCGTTATTGTAAGCGATGGTTGAGTTGGTAATTTCGGTGGGACTGTAGAGTGTCATTCCACCACCGACACTCCCTGATGTATCTCCAGTGGTTTGATTACCCGAAAAGGTGCTGTTAATAATTTTAGTTGGAGCGTCATAAGTCCATAAAGCGCCGCCCTGATGGGCTGCTTTATTATTGGCAAAGGTTGTATCGCGGACGACTAATCCTTTGTTGAGTCCATTACTGAGTTGAACAACGGCACCTCCGTGTCCTTTATTCCCTCCATTAGGGAGTGCTAAAACTTCGTTATTTTTAAAGAGGCTACCTTGAATACTTACATTGTCTTGCGTACCCGTGTAGAGATAAGCTGCACCGCCTTCAGCCCGACCTTTATTCCCGTCAAAGACACTATTGATAATCCGAATTGTGCCAGAGGTTGAATCACTTCCACTACTGGCGCGGTCTGTGTAAACGGCACCGCCGTAACCTCTTAAGGATGGATTTTTGTTTCCCTTGTCATAAAATGCTGCCGTGGTATTGTTGTTGATGAACTTCGAGTTTTCAATGGTTAACTTGCCCTGGAGACTATTAATTGCCCCACCGTTAATACCTTGGTTGTTGGTAAATTCACTATTGGTAACGGTGAATTTTCCGGGACTGACAAAGGCAATAGCACCGGCGCCGCGTTCATCATTTCCAGCAACGGCTTTATTTTTATCAAAGGTACTGCCATTAATCGTTAATTCGGTTTCCCAGGCGCTGTAGATTGCGCCGCCACCGTTATCAGCGACGTTGTTCTTAAATTGAACATTATCGACCGTTAAGGCGCCTTGGTGAGTGATCTCGATCGCGCCGCCGCGTTCCTTAGTATATCCGTTGCTCAGGTTAAGGTTTTTTAAGGTCAGGCTGGCGTTGAAATCTTGATTTGAGTTAACAAAAAATAGGCGGGATTGTTTGTTCCCGCTAATCCTCAGCCCTGGAGCGTCAGCCCCATCAATTGTTATATTTTTCCCTGGGCGAATTTCCAGTTGACCTGTTCTGAGGGTAATGGTCTTTCCGGCAAGGCTGGAACTGAATTTAATCGTATCTCCTGATTGAGCTAAGGAAATCGCATCTCTTAAGGAACCTGAGCCATTGTTTTTTGTATTGGTAACAATGAGCTGTTGTGACATAATTCAATCTCCGAAAATTTTTTGCGAATTACGGTCTTTGTGTCGTTTTCAGAAGGTTTAAGGTAGGAGAGAGTCGTGTAGCGATATGTGATGAGTTATTCTTCTCCAACAAAATGAGATAAACAAGTTCCGCTCCTGTTTCTAGTTTAACGCATGGAAATTACACCCTCTATATCTATCAATAGGACAAGAATCAAAAAATGACAGGTTGAATTGACGATACTTTACTAAATCTTCATAAAGTTTTTGTGTTTCTATGATGAAGGCTTTATCAAGCTAAAGTAGAATAAACCTGAAGACAGGGAAGAGAAAGGCTGGAGAAGAGGGTTTAGGCGATTGTGTGGGGAAAAAGCCGCGATTTATCCGAGAATAGGAACAAAGGCAGTAAATTAGCAGACTATCTGTCCGCAGACAAGGCATGACATTAGCGAATGTGCGAATTATCTTAGTTGAACCCGCAGGTGCTTTAAACATAGGATCAGTTGCCCGTGTGATGAAAAATATGGGATTGCACCAGTTATGGCTTGTCAATCCCCATTGTAATCCGAAGGCATCACAAGCGCGGCAGATGGCGGTTCATGGTGTCGATGTTTTAGAATCAGCCCAACAGGTGGCAACGTTGCCTGAAGCGTTACAGGGATGTCAACGCGCGATCGCAACCACTGCCCGTACTCGTCATTTGCCGACGACTCTGGAACCTCCACGCTTGGCATTACCCTGGTTATTGGAGGATGATATCACCTCTGCCTTGATTTTTGGACCCGAAGATCGGGGGTTAAGCAATGATGAACTCAACTATGCCCAGCGATTTGTCTGTATCCCAGCCAATCCAGAGTATCCCTCGTTAAACTTAGCTCAGGCTGTGGCAATTTGCTGTTATGAGCTGGCTCAACTCGCCTCCCCATCTTCTCAGACGTACCATGGTACGTCTCTACAGGCTCCCCAGACGCACCATGGTACGTCTGTACATACCACCGCTTCCTTAGATGAAATAGAGGCTTACTTCCAACACTTAGAAGCCGTATTATTAGAGATTGGCTACCTACACCCCCACACCTCGACATCCCGCATGGAAAAGTTCAGACGCCTGTATTACCGAGCCATGCTCACCCCAGAAGACGTCGCCATGCTTAGAGGTATTCTCCGTCAGACAGAATGGGCGGTACAATTTATGCCGAGGTCACAACAGGATGAGTCAGAATCCTAGCTACTGTCTTAGGATATAGACTTTTAGTCGATAAATTGTGAAAATAGCCATGTTCACACCATCAGGAATGTATTGGTAAGCAACCCCGGTCTAAAGACACGGAGCTTCAGCTAATTAGCTGAGGTTATGCTTACCAGCCTAAGTGTCACGCGCACTACATGACTGCTTGAAGAGTAAATATCTAGAATTTAGTTGTGTTGGAGGTATTTTCAGTGGCAGTGTCTAGGGGCAGTAAGCATCAAACCGATCGCATCGAGTCTGAACAACGACAAACCTATCGTTATCGTCGGCTTTCTCGTCAACGCCGCCCTCGACAAACCTTGCCCCTGGGAGAGGATATTAATCCTCCCTCATCTTCCCCATCACAACACCTTCGGCGCCCCATTCAACTGCGTGCGGTTCAGCCTAATTCTCAAAACCCCAGTCGCGCCAAACCCTTACCCCTCAATCGTTCTGCCCAGTATCCCAGTGAATCCTCGATTTACCCAAATCTGAAGCTACCAAAACTCCGGGCGATTAACGGGATACCCATCAGAGAAACTTCTCTGGGGAATCGTCGGATGAGTCACCCTCCGGCTGCAACTCCCCTATCCCAACCCTTGAACCCACGTCAGGAAAATAGCCTCCGTCGGCAAAAGCAGCGCTCAACTGTCTCGACTCAATCAGAGGCTAAACCGAAGCGTCAATCGTCTCGTTCTCAACCCGCCCAGACGGGGAAATCCCGGCGCACTCGGCATTCCCAAAAACGCTCTGTGGGTATATGGATTCAGATTATCCGCCTCCTGATTCTCGGCGTTGGTATTGGCGCGATCGCAGGAACTCTATTATCAGTATTAGATCCCACCAGCAAAATGTCGATGCAATCGAGTGAAGCGGCGGAGGGGAATCCTCAGGAAAGCCCGACGAATCAAATTACCCCAGCCCTCCCATTGCGCCAAGAAATCACTCCCCTGAAATCCCAAGTGCAAACCTTACTCGCCAAAAATCCTAAATTGCAACCTGGTGTTTTTGTGGTGGATTTAGATACAGGCGCCTACTTAGACTGGGAAAGTAACTCCATCTTTCCCGCCGCCAGCACGATTAAAGTCCCGGTTCTAGTCGCATTCTTTCAAGATGTCGATGCGGGCAAAATTCGCTTAGATGAACCCCTAACCATGACACCAGAAATGATCGCCAAAGGTTCAGGGGACATGCAATATCAAAAACCTGGGACGCAGTATAGTGCCTTGGAAGTGGCAACCAAGATGATTACCATTAGTGATAATACCGCCACCAATATGATTATTCATCGCCTCGGCGGTATCCAAGCTGTTAATCAACGGTTCATATCCTGGGGATTAACCGCGACGGCAATCAATAACCCCTTACCGGATTTAGAAGGAACGAATACCACCAATGCCAGAGACATGGCAAACTTGCTGTATAAGGTGAATCAAGGGGAATTATTGACTTTGCGATCGCGCGATCGTTTGTTGGATATCATGCAGCGTACCGTAAATAATTCCCTAATTCCTCAAGGATTAGGTAAAGGGGCGATGGTTGCCCATAAAACGGGGGATATTGGTTCAGTGTTGGGAGATGTGGGTATTGTGGATATGCCCACAGGTAAACGGTATCTCATTGTCACCTTGGTGAAACGTCCCCACAATGATGCGAGTGCCTCGGAGTTAATTCGTAACCTTTCCCGCACGGTTTATGACTATTTCCATAAACCAGCAGTGACACCGAGTCTGAACTCGATGCCCATTAGCACACCTGCCATGATGGTGAGTGGATTGCTGATTGGTTTGCAGGGGACGATTTTGTAATTGTCTTATGTCTTATGTCCTTTGTCATTCGTTCAAGCAAAAGGGGAATTCATGCTTCAAGTTGACGTTGAGCGATATGCCATACACAACTATTGATTTATTTGCTGGTGCTGGAGGCTTGACTACAGGGTTTCACTTAGCTGGTTTTCGGACGATATGCGCTATCGATCAAAATCCAAAAGCTTTAGCAACGTTTAAGCACAACTATCCACAAACAACGTTTATTCTGGTCAAGGATATTCGCACAGTCAACATAAGAGAGCTGCGACTAGCGCTTCAATTAGACCGAGAAGAGTTAACCGCCATAATTGGGGGACCTCCATGTCAAGGATTCTCTCGGAACATTCCGGCTGGATACCGATACCTAAAAGATGAGCGAAACCAGCTATACAAAACTTTTTTAGAATTCGTGAAAGAATTCAGACCGTTGTATGTTGTAATGGAAAATGTCCCTGAAATCCTCAAAGCCTATAATGGCACAATTAGAGAAGAGATAACCCGACAATTAGACCGAATGGGCTATGGGATGACATCCAAATCATTAAATGCGGCAAACTATGGCGTTCCCCAAACCAGAGCCAGAGCTTTCTTTGTGGGCTGTTTGAACGGTACGGCTCCTACACTACCGGAACCTACTCATCAGGGAGATATTAAATCACTCACCTCTAATCAAAAGACTATTCAATTAAGTATTTTACCAGCGGTTGCCTTGCCAATGGTGACAGTCAGAGATGCTATTGGAGATTTGCCCATACTAGACGCTGGACAAGACTATACCGCACAAACCTATATTTGCGAACCAAAAACTGACTATCAAGCATTACTACGTCGTGGTAGTAGTAAGCTGGTTAATCACATTGCTCGTCAATTAAGTCCTATACAAATGTCCAGAGCTAAAGTATTAAGAGAAGGGCAAGATGCCAGAGATTTACCGCCAGAACTAGCTCCGAAGAAGCATTACAGTGGCGCTTATGGCAGGCTTTACTGGGATAAACCCGCTAGAACGATTACTCGATGGGTTTTTCATCCGGGTTCGGGCAGATTTTTTCATCCCACACAAAATCGAACTATTACGATTCGTGAAGCGGCACGGTTACATTCTTATCCCGATAAATTTCACTTTCTGGGTTCATATACTCAGATGGCTGATCAAATTGGAGAATCAGTACCTCCTTTATTAGCTAAAGCGATCGCTGATTCTATTCTCCATAGAAATCCTCATCATCATCTTACCTTGAATTAAACTTTTGCTGAAGAGTTGACAAGATGGCGTTCACATACTCGTCAGGTGTAAGACGGTTTCGCTCAATTGTGATCCGAATGGGTTGCTCTGGAATCGTTTGAACTTTGAAGAGTTGTTTTTGATTTTTGTACCAGATTAGTGTTAATTTACCATTAACGGTTCCCTGGAGTCCTTTACCTGCTTTCCCCGTACTTCTATTTATAGACCAGTTCCAGGCAAACTGAGCCGGATCAAGTGGAGTTAGAGGATACTCAGCATAGACATAATCAATGGCATTTTTCTTCTTGCAGAGAATGCCTTCGTAACTATTGGTTACTCCCTGTAGATTGCAATCCTGTATTAATTTTTGATTCCAATGGTCAATGATAGCTTCTCCTAAAGTTGATGGTGGCGAGTCTACTGTCAAGCCAGGAAAACCAAGTGTTGATGCTTTTGTGACTACATCAGCTCGTTGAATTACAAATTGAAAAGTAAATCCCGGATTAAGTTTTGATAATTGAATTGTTTTTAATGACCAACCTGTTTTAGTTCTGATGTCAACAGCATCATGCAGAAGTTTAGTCCGCCCAGATATGGGATCAGAAAGCGGAATTTTCTTAACATAATGAAATATAGCTTCCCAGGAATAATCCTCGATCGAACCAACAATGGGAACGGCAATTGTAGCCGTGATAGCTTCTCTTAGTCTCTCAACTTCATCACTCGTCAGCATTCAGAGATTCCTCTACTATTTCTAGCAGCTCACTCATCGTTATGCCGAGGGCAGTAGTGATTTGATAGAGAATCCGGACAGATGGACTTTTTAATCCTCTTTCCAGTTGGCTAATATACGTTCTATGCAGATCGGCAACCTCTGCAAGGTACTCCTGTGACCAACTTTTCGCCGTGCGAAAGCGCTTGATTTGGAAACCTAAAAGACGATCTAGTTTTTTGAGTGGCATTAAGGTTAAGTTAATGCCTTGAATACAATAGTGCTACAGACTAAAGTATTCAAACACGGTCAAGTATTCCTAGATGCAAGGATAAGGCAGCCTTGATAGAATAAGTACTTCAAGCTGTATCGTCCTTGCCCACCTATAACTATTTTGGGGAACTCGCCCAGGTGGGCAAGATGTCAACTTTAGGATAATGATCGAGAAACTGAACATGGAAAAGAAAAACTTTAAGGCTTTTACCAATCTAAATCCATTAAAAAAGAATGCTATTCAACTGTGCGGTCAAGAATTTGTTGACTCATTAAGAGCATTACCAGTTTTTGAAGCCTTTATATCTAATGCTTATATATCTGTCGGGTTGGGATGAACACTATGATTATCTTAAAAGTCGCCCCAAAAAATGCGGCATAGAAAATTTTATCGGTGTCAGGTTTGGTTTCAGGTTTTCCAAGAGCAATAGATTTGACTATATTGATTATCTAGAAAAAGAATGAAGACTACATTAATCCCACATTCCGCCCTTTGACTGTCACAAGCGGATAATAAGCGTGGAGCGCAATCGAGTCACAGGCAGCGTACTGAAGGGGTGACAAGCAGCAAAGCGAGCTAGAAAGACTTGGCATTTCCCTGCTCAAGCCTCAAAAAAATATAGCGATTATGACAGGCTGGTTGAGAATGAAAATGTGAATGAGAATGATAATCACCTGGGTGACGCTCCAAAAGTCCGCCTCGGAAAAGCTAATAATAGGGGGAATTAAGCAAGCTAAAATTTAGCTAAGGATTAATTCGTCAGAATGTAAACCTGTCAACAAGCTACCATCTTGTTGAGGCTTGAGGGAGGCAATGTGCAAGGAAAGCCAAATTTTTGAGCTGCTTATCAGCCCTTGAGATTCAGCACAATAGATAGTAGTCCCGGCAAGCTTGAGAGAAAAAGCGCAAAACTCTTACTCGTTCATCGGTAAGATTGGCAATTTGCTTAACCCCATCAATTACTAACAAATGTACGGCTTGGAAACACTGAAATATCCAGCGGAGTGTGAATCGACCCCCTTGCTGTTTTTGTTGTTCTAGGACAGTCTCATTCAGTACCAAGGTGGCTTGAATGTGATAGGTTTTTTGAGTGGGTTGAGTTTTCTTCCCTGGTCGTCCCCGTTGGGCGTAATGGTCTTGCTCAATGATTGATAGTGCTTCTGATGAAATGAGTTAGATAAGATTCCCCAGCAAATCTTTGTTAACTTGATCACAAACTTGGCTAAGAAAGGGAAAAGGGGAAAAGCACAGGCGAAAAAACACCTACAGTTCCTCGTTCCCTGTTCCCCCTGAAGATTATCTAAAGTTATAGCCGACTCCCAGTAACAGTCCCACAGCCGGGTTATCAAACAGCGAGGCGCTCACGGAAGCCGTTGCTGTCAATTGAGTCGCCAAAGGTACATCCACACCTCCCGTAGCCAGCAAATCCACTGAACTGTCATCTCCTGTAGAGATAGCGATTCCAGCGCCAATATAAGGAGAGACTCTAGCACCCACGTCTTCGGTGATGTCCGCCGTCACCTCGGTGACACCAGGGGTAAAGTCAAGAGTTACAGGTAGCAGAATCGTGGGCTCATCTTCAATGAGGACTGATGGACGAACCGATACATTGCTGGTTAAGCCAATTTTGCTGAAGATAGCGAAGCTTGTTTCACCCAGAGCCGTATCCCCATCTCCCAGTCCAATATTACCGCCAATTCCGATATAGCTTGAACCTGAACGAGTCGCTCTACCCGGCGATATCTCTGTTGTATCAATGTCTAGGGGTTCGGTTGGAGCATCCGGTGGAGGTACGGTTTGCTGAGCCAGGTTTTTTGGGGGAGTTGCAGGGAGTATATTTCCTGCATCGCGAGTTCGGTTGAGTTCTGAATGATTGGTGGGTAAACTGCTCTCATCGAGAGACACTGCTGAACCTTTTAAACTCTGTGTACTGGTTGAAACATTTTGCCACGGATATGGCGAATCCATTCCCTGGTGAGCAGAGGCTTCCGCCGTTTCCGCTCGAACTGACGGTATACTCGACACTATTATCAACGCAATAGTACTGAGCAACGAACAAGTTTGTCTAAAAGCGAAACTATTCACACTTATACCTTCTGAGTAGAGAAATCCTGTCAAAACGTGCTATTAAAATCTATGGGTATCCTTAACCACCAAATTGGGCAGAAAATGGCACGATTCCCTAGATTTAGCTAGAAAAAGCTTAGCGGTGATTACTTGGTTTGACTTCTACCTAGAGAAAATATAATATCTACCTTCAGGTAGATAGAGCCGAGAGCGTCGATATAGTAACGACAGCAGTCTTTAAAAAGGTTTCTGTACACAAGCGGTCACAATCTGAGTATTTGTCATGGTTTGCGTAGGCTCTCACGCATTTAAATTGGGAATGGGTAGCGAGCTTGCTGGCTCGGATTACGCAGTAAAATCGTTAAGGTTTAAATGCCGAACAGCTTAGTTGTGAGCCAAGCATCTCTCCAGATTCTGTGCGCGATCGCTCCGTTCAGAATGGCGTATTTTGACACTCTCCGGTCTAAAGACGCGGAGATTCTTTAATCAACGTCGCAGCTTGCCCTAGCAGGATTGCTCCAACTAATGTAGAGGCTGCGACTCCTAAAGCGTTACTTCCCGGATGCCCTCCGGTAGATTTTGCTCGAAGCAAAATATTGATGGCCGCGTTTATGTCTCGATGGATTGTTAATCCACAAGTGCAAGAATGAATTCTGACTTTCAATTCTTTCTGGACTTTCTTGCCACAAATACAGCATTCTTGACTTGTGTTGTGAGGAGGGACGGCAATGGCGGTTTTCCCAAACTTAGACGCGAAATGTTCAATCCACAATCTGAACTGATACCAGCTAGCGTCCGATATTGACTTAGCCCGATTATGGCACTTGACCATATTGCGAATTCTCAAGTCTTCATAGGCTATCAAATCGTTAGATTGACATACGTTACGCGCCAGTCTCTTGGCGTGTTCGTTTCGTTGCCTACTTACTCTTAAGTGTTTCTTGGAATACCGTTTTCTTGCTTTGCGACGATTATTTGAACCTTTTCTCTTTTTGTAAATTCGACGTTGAGCGTGTTTGATGTCTTTATCGGCTGTTCGGAGAAATTTCGGATTAGGCTCGTGATGTCCGTTTGAATCGGTGTAAAAGGACTCCAAACCAACATCTAACCCAATTTCTTGACCTGTTTTTGGCTGAATATTAACACACTCAACGTCAATGCAAAACTGGCAGTAATACCCATCAGCCCTACGAACTAATCGAACTCGCTTGATGGCTTTAACCGGATAAGTACTGATGCTCCATCTACAATCATGCAGCGAATCAAAGGTAGAGCATCTCATCACCTCCGTAACGGTGACTTTCCAGAACTCTTAAAACTCCCTTGTCTCTGGACTCCTAGCTACTTTGTATCGACAGCAGGAAACATCTCAACTGAGCAAGTTAAACGGTATATTGCACAACAACGTTCTTAGGTGGACTGAAGTCCACTTGCCCTTTCATCCCCGGTCTGAAGACACGGGGTTTTCAGGTTTGCTCCTTATAACCGTGCAAAGTATACCTTAAGTTAAATTGCCTGTTTCACTGCATTCAGTTCAAAATGCCAGTGAGGGACGCTGAATGGGAAATCAGTATTATTTGTTATGGATATCAGCACCGTTTGGGAAGACTTAGCTTGGCAACAAGGCGGCAAAATTGTTTATTTAATTCTAGATGGGGTGGGCGGATTGCCAGATCCAGACCGAGGCGGGACGGAATTACAAGTCGCCCAGACGCCGAATTTAGACAAATTGGCAAAAGAATCCAGTTGTGGTCTATTAGAAATTGTCGGTCCGGGAATTACACCGGGTAGTGGTCCGGGTCATTTGTCTTTATTTGGTTATGATCCCCTGAAATATAATGTAGGTCGCGGTGTTTTATCAGCGTTGGGAATAGAGTTTGACCTCAAGGAGAATGATATCGCGGCGCGGGTGAATTTTGCCACGATTGATAAAGAGGGTAATGTTTCGGATAGACGGGCGGGTCGAATTGCTACCGAGAAGAATCGCCACCTCTGTGAAAAGATTCGGGAAAATGTTAGCTTGGATTTTGAAGGGGACTACTTCTTTGAAACCGTCAGCGAACACCGGGCGGTATTTGTGTTAAGGGGTCAGGGATTAGGGGGAAATTTACCGGATACTGATCCGCAAACTACAGGAGTTCCAGCGAAAGATCCAACGCCTGCATCAGAGGACTCAAAGAATACCGCCGAGTTGGTGCGATCGTTTATTGATCAGGTACGGCAGGTTTTAGCGGATGAAGATCCTGCCAATGGCATTTTAATGCGCGGGTTTGAGCAATATCAACCCTTGCCGGCAATCCGCGATCGCTTTAAACTTGATGGTGTTTGCGTGGCTGATTATCCCATGTATCGGGGAGTGAGTCGCTTAATCGGCATGGATGTTGTCCCGCGTCCCGGTGGAATGAAACAGCGGTTTCAAACGCTGCAAAAGGTTTATGGGGAAAAGTACAATTTCTATTTCCTCCATGTTAAGCATTCCGATAGTAAGGGAGAAGATAGTAACTTCGAGGGTAAGGTAAAGGTCATTGAAGAAGTCGATCAGCTTTTGCCTTTAGTTACTAGACTCAATCCTGATGTGTTAGTCGTGAGTGCCGATCATTCTACACCTGCGATAATGGGACAACACAGTTGGCATCCTGTCCCAGTCATGATTCATAGCAAATATGCCAAAGTGGATGACGTGGCGACATTTGATGAATATGCTTGTGGGCGGGGGATGTTAGGATTACGTCCTGGGGTGCAGTTGATGGGGTTAGCGTTGGCACATGGGGGACGGTTACGCAAGTATGGCGCTTAACTGTTGTAGAGACGTTGCATGCAAAGTCTCTACCATAAGATGCGTCCTAACCGCTATGGCGATTGCTATAACACCTAATACCTAACACTTACCCCCACCACAATACTTATTCAGCAACCCCTAAAATCTCAAACATCGAGCTGTCCCATCATCCTCAAACTCCTGTTGCCCAATCCCCACTAACTCCACAATGACGTGACGCCCTGGAGGTGTCCATTCTCCTTGGCGTTCCCCAATCGCCACCACCCATTGCTGTCCCTCTGGATAAACCCGATATGTCGTTGTTGCCCAAGCCCCCCCTTGATACTCAAAACTTTGACCATCATCTTCATACATCGTCCACTCACCTGTTCCCGCCCACACTCGCAGCGTTAACTCATCCAGGGGACGCTCCTGAGTCTGTTGCATCACAGAACCCATGGGAATAATCGCCCCCGCAGGACTATAGAGGGGCATTCGTTCCAAGGGTGCATGGGCAAGAATGTGCGTAGGTCCGTGATAAGACTCACCCGTCCACCAGTCATACCAAGTGCCTTGGGGCAAGTATACTGCCCGATGATCCATACCGGCGCGGTAAATGGGTGCTGCCATTAAAAACGGTCCGAGTAAAACTTGGTCGTAGAGGCTATAGGTTTTTCGGTCGTTGGGAAACTCATAGACTAAGGGTCGCAGAATGGGGGTGCCGGTGCTAGCCGCTTGCCAAAATAGGGTATAAAGATACGGCAGCAAACGATAGCGCAGTTCAATATAATCACGGCAGATCGTTTCCACCTGCTCCCCAAACACCCACGGCTCATGTTGGGCTGTCCCCATCATACTGTGACCCCGCATCAGGGGATAAAGCATTCCTACCTGCATCCACCGGGCAAAGAGTTCAGCATTAGCATTACCCGCAAAGCCGCCAATGTCAGCCCCGACAAAGGCTACCCCCGATAACCCTAAGTTGCACAGCATCGGTAGGGACATTTCCAGATACTCCCACAACGAATGATTATCACCCGTCCATACCGCCGACCAACGCTGAATCCCGGCAAAACCCGATCGCGTGAGGATAAACGAACGGGAATCCGGACGCCATCGATGCATCCCTTCTCGACTCGCACGCGCCATCATCTGCCCGTAGAGGTTGTGGGCTTCAGCATGGGTGGTGCGCTCGTTAGCTGGTCCTTGGGGCGCATCCAGAGGAAACCAAATTTTCTCCCCTTTATCCCCAAAGGGGCGATCATTGAGGGCGGGTTCGTTCATGTCGTTCCAAATCCCGGCTATCCCTAACTCGGTAAAGCCTTGGTGCAAGTTCGCCCACCAGTCGCGGACGTCGGGGCGCAGAAAGTCGGGGAAAACAGACCGATCTGCCCAAGCATAGCCGTAGAATATCTTGCCATCGGCTCGTTGGATAAAGTAGTTTTGCTCAAGTCCTTGGTCTAAGATGGGGTAGTTATAGTCTGGATCATATTTCACCCCCGGATCATTAATCACCACCGTCTTAAATCCATCCTCGGCTAGCTGACGGATGAGTTTGCCTGGATCAGGGAAGCGTCTGCCATTCCAGGTAAATACTCGATACCCCTGCATATAGTCAATGTCCAGATAAATCACATCACAGGGAATACGTCGGGTGCGAAATTCCTGGGCAAGTTTATAGATAACCGCTTCGGTGTCATAACTCCACCGACATTGTTGATAGCCCAGCGCCCACCGAGGGGGTAATGGCATTCGACCCGTTAGTTCGGTGTACGTGGAGAGGATTTGCTGGGGCCGAGGTCCATAGATGATATAGTAATCTAGCTCAGTATCTCGCGTTTCCATTTGCCAGACTCCGGGTTGTTCTGCTCCCAGATTAAATCGGCTCCAAAAGGTTGTATTTAAGAAAACACCATAAGCCAGATGGGGACGTAGAGCGATCGCAAAGGGAATCGCCACATACATATCATCGGTGAGGACACCATAATCTAAGGCATCAAACGTCCAGTTGGTTTTGTGCTTGGTGAGTTGATCGAGTCCTCTAGTCGTCTCACCTAATCCGTAGAAATGTTCATCGGCTTCGATGCGTTTCCAGGTTGCTACTGCACCCGTTCGCCACCCCATATTCAGGGCGGTATCTTGGGCAAAGGGTTGACCCTCGCTATCAAAACATTCTAGGCGACAGGGATCTCGGTGAATATGCAAGTCCAGCGCCTCGGTCTTGATTTCAATCCTTGTCGCCGTTTCCTGAACCTGGAACGGTACAACAGACCATTCTCTATCATCACGGGTTACTGCCCAAGAACGACGCGGTTTGAACTTTCCTTGAGGCGCTAAACGCACCCGGATCAGGTTGGGTGCTAATACTCTTATTCTCAGACGAGGACCGCCACAGTCAATCTCAACTCCCTGTTCGTCTTGGGTAACCCCTTGCACGGCTTTGAGTGTCAACCAAGGGGTTGACTCTGTGGGGATTAAGTGGTCAGTTTCTGGCATATTCGGTGGAGACGATTCTGGTTAATCGATAGTGAGCGATGAGCGATCAACTAGTAATCTAGATGTAGTGTGTTTTTCGAGTATCTATCCTGAGGGGAATCATTGCATAGCCTATCCTGTTTTTTTTCAAGGATGAACCCTAACATAAGCCCATGACCTGGACTCTGGAACAAATCCTCGCACTCGCCCCCGATGCTAAGTCTGCCCAAAATGGTCAAGGCTTGGCACACTTATCAAAATGGCAAGGATTGGGATGTAATCAGGATGCGGTGTGGGGAGAATGTCTTGGAAGTGGAAGTCAACCCTATCAAACCCAAATTGATTTAGGCGAAACGGCGTTTAAATGCAGTTGTCCGAGTCGTAAATTTCCCTGCAAACATGGACTCGGACTCTTATTACTTTTCGCCAATCAACCCGATAGTTTTAATCAAAATCAATCCCCTGATTGGGTCAACGATTGGATTACCACTCGCCGTCAAAAACAAGCTAAAAAGGTAGAAAAATCAGAAAACGTTGCTGATCCCGTTGCTCAAGCCAAACGCGCCGCCAAACGGGAGGAAAATGTGGCAGGGGGTGTGCAAGAATTAGACCGTTGGTTGCGCGATTTAGTCCGTCAGGGATTAGCCAAGTTACCGGAAAAAGACTATAGTTTTTGGGATACGGTCGCCGCCCGGATGATTGATGCTCAAGCCCCCGGATTGGCGCGTCAGTTACAGGAGATGGCGGGTATTCCTTATACGGGGGTGGGTTGGCAAGAACGCCTTTTGCAACGGTTGGGACGCCTGTATCTATTACTCCAAGGATTCCAACGCCTAGAAAGTTTACCCCCAAACATTCAATCCGATATCCGCACGGCGATGGGTTGGGGGCAAAAAGAAGAAACCGCTACCTCGATTATCCGCGATCGCTGGTTAATTTTAGGACTACGTATCGAAGACCAGGATAACCTTAAAGCACAACGGATATGGTTACAAGGACAACAGACGCAACGATTCGCCCTCATCCTTACCTTTACCCATCATTCTCAACCCCTAGATACCAGTCTCATCCCCGGTACTCTCCTCGACGCCGACTTGGGATTCTTTGCCAGTGCTTATCCCTTGCGGGCAATCGTCAAAACCCGTCACGCCCCAGCCATACCGTTTACAGAGATAGAGGGGGAACGCGCGATCGCAACTGCCCTAACTCAATACACAAATGCTTTAGCTTGTCAACCCTGGTTAGACCAATTTCCCCTCAGTTTACAAGGGGTTATTCCCCAGAAATATAACAAAGGATGGGCATTGCGCGACGGTGCTAATCAGGTATTACGCCTCACCCCTAGCTTTACAGAGGGTTGGCAGTTATTTGCCCTGAGTGGGGGACATCCCATCACCCTGTTTGGCGAATGGAATGGGGATGACTTTTTTCCCTTAAGTGCTTTTTCCCAAGATCAGTTTATCGCGTTTTGATAACGATCAGGGAGCTCAAGTATTTTCACCGCACTGCACCAGAGTGTCTGTTCTTCAACCATCAATCTTTAGCCCCGGTTCCTGATTTAAGTATTCCTTTAAAATCGATTTAACATCCCATCTTCGGTAAAGCCTCAATGAGTCTCTGGCAAGACGTAATCACCACCGCCTTAGTTGGCACAGAGAGACGAACTCTCACGCTTACTCCAGCAACTAACCCACTCGGTCAACTTTTATCCCAACTTAATCCTACTGACCCAGAAGCCACATTACTCAGCGCGGCTGGGGCAATTTCTCTCTATCACCGCGCCGGACAACGGGCGATTACCGATAATCAACCCCTACCCCAACCTTGTCCACCTGAAGATAAACCCCCCTGTAGCTCCCGCGCCGCCCACTATCTGAAATTGATGCTACAAAAAGAGCGGGCAAAACTCTTACCCGAATGGTTAACCACCGCCGCTACAGCCGGATATCGTGTGCCAGACTATTGTTTGCCAGAGTTACTCGAAGTCGGACGCACCTCACCTCAGTTACGCCCTGAGATTCTCCCCATTTTAGGTCAGCGGGGACGTTGGTTAGCCACCCATAATCCAGATTGGAATTATGTGGGAGATGAGGATATCGAACAAACTTGGACAAGGGGAAGTCTAGACGCCCGCAAACTCCTATTACACCATCTGCGGCGTGAACATCCCGCCTCGGCACGGGAACGTCTTGTGGCTGTGTGGCAACAAGAGCCATCAGAAGCCAGAATCGCCTTGTTAGAAACTTTTCAAATTGGCTTAAACCTAGAGGATGAGCCATTTTTAGACACTGCGCTGGATGACCGCCGCCAAGAGGTGCGACGCCAAGCGGCTAATTTATTGGCACAGTTACCGGAATCGGCTTTATGTCACCGGATGCAGCAACGCATCCAATCCGCTATTACATTTCGACGCAGGCGCAACCGTTTGCTTCTAGATTTTATCCTCCCTGATTATAATGAACAAGAGATAACCAGAGATGGTATTGATAGCAAACAGCCGCCTCAGTTATTGGGTAATAAAGCCTGGATGATTTTACAAATTGTCGCCGCGACTCCCCTTTCTCTTTGGTCAGAACTTCAGGAAGAATCCCCGGCTGAATGGATACAAGCCGCGAAGCGGAGTGAGTGGGATCGTTCTTTGGTTGAAGGATGGGCAGTGGCGGCGATGGGACAACAGAATCCGGAATGGGCAGAGGTTTTACTGCCGTTTTATAGTACGTTTAAGGGGTATTTAATCCCGCAAAATCAATTAATTTCTGGGTTAATCGATGTCCTCTATCCTGAACAACGAGATAGCTTTTTCTTAAATTTATTTCAATCTAGAAAAGTTGCCTTTGACAGCAAACATCCGGCGTTCACCTTATTAACTCATTACCACTCTCCTTGGAGTACGGAACTGACGGGTACTGTTTTAGAGGGTGTACGCCGCTATCTGGCTACAACTGATAATCCTTACGATTGGTCGCTGTCTACGGCTTTAAAGGAGTTTGCCTATTTTATGAGTCCTGATATTGTCCCCGAACTCTCGACTCGTTTAACCAATATCGTACCAGAACGGTCAGCTTTAGCCTCCTATTGGACGGAAGTGATGGACGAAGTATTGGCAATTCTGAATTTACGATATGAAATGAATGGTATGCAAAAATTCCAAGTTTAAGGAAACAAAACTGTGAATCATTCAGAATCCAAAACTCAACACTTGTTATTGCGTGAACATGCAGAACAACAGTTTGCCGAAGAATTAGCGGAACTGGCAAAAGCGGATCAACGCCAGCGCCCCCCAAACTGGAATTTATCCCCTTGGGCTGTCACCCTGTACCTATTGGGAGGTACACTAGAGAACGGGTTTGTGGTATCGCCTAAGTATATCGGCGATCGCAGACTCATAGAAATAGCTGTCGCTACCCTGACCACCGACCGAGCCTTACTGCTGATGGGGGTTCCGGGAACCGCTAAGTCTTGGGTATCAGAACATTTAGCCGCCGCTATTTCCGGTGACTCAACGTTACTCATTCAAGGTACCGCCGGAACCAGTGAAGAGGCGATTCGCTATGGTTGGAACTATGCCCGATTACTCGCCCAAGGTCCCTCGATGGATGCTTTAGTGCGTAGTCCGCTGATGGTGGCGATGGGAGAGGGTAAAATTGCCCGGGTGGAAGAGTTAACTCGGATTCCGGCTGATGTCCAAGATACGCTGATTACGATTCTCTCAGAAAAGATGCTACCGATTCCGGAACTGGGGGATGAGGTGCAAGCCATTAAAGGCTTTAATATTATCGCCACAGCGAATAATCGCGACAAGGGTGTCAATGACCTTTCTAGCGCCCTCAAACGCCGCTTTAATACCGTTGTCCTTCCTCTGCCCAAAACCATCGATGAGGAGGTAAGTATCGTCCAACAGCGGGTAGAAAGCTTAGGACGTACCTTAGAACTCCCGGTGCAAGCCCCCGCTTTAACTGAAGTCCGGCGGGTGGTGACGATTTTTCGAGAATTGCGTAGTGGTATCAGCGAAGATGGTAAAACTAAACTAAAATCTCCCAGTAGTACTCTTAGTACAGCGGAGGCAATTTCAGTGGTGAATAGTGGTTTAGCCCTAGCTGCTCATTTTGGCGACGGACATCTCAGCGCTGAGGATATTGCCTCTGGACTGGTGGGTGCTGTGGTTAAAGATCCGATCCAAGATAAGCTGGTGTGGAACGAGTATCTCGAAACTGTGGTCAAAGAACGCAAAGGCTGGACAGACTTGTATCGCGCTTGCCGAGATTTCGGAGCCTAGGGTCAGGTTTTTCCAGTCGGCGACTCCTGTCGCTACCATGATCTGTAGTGCTTGAGTATAAGTGAGATGTTGCCCATAGAACCTTCTCCAGACTCTCCATCCTCATCGGCTCAGTCATCTACCGACGGGGTGAGTTCAGATACGTCCGATTTACCTGAGGGACATGTTCTCATCGTTCAAGATGATCGAGGACGACATCGGTTTGTTTTAGATGGTGAACTCTATTCTATTGGCAGAGACCATGATTGTGATATTCGTCTGTTCTCACAGTTTGTCTCACGCCACCACGCCACGTTAATGCGAGTAAAGGGTGAGGATGGTCATGATGCCTATCGCATTGTTGATGGCAATCTTAAAGGAAAGTTAAGTTCTAATGGTTTGTTAATTAACGGTCAAAAGCGGCAAAGCTACGATCTGCAAAATGAAGAGGAGATTGTCTTTGGACCCCAGGTGAAGGCGGTTTACTACAGAGTCCGTCGGGAGTCGGTTGATGATTAACTGTCTTATGTCTTATGTAGGTAAGGGTTTGAGGACTATTTACAGAACTTAATCACAATCCAAAAAGAACCGTTTTACCCTGATAGGATATCCAGTCGCCAGAGTCCCAAGGGGTTACTTTACGACTTAAGATACAGTCTCATCTAAATCTTAAGAGTCATGCCAAGAAACGGTTGTTTTTATTACATTTAGGTATAGTCAGTTTTACGGGATAGCTATCCCCATACTTTCTAAACTTATTGGTATCGAAACAAATCAAACAGACAGCGAGGATTAGGACAGATTTTGGGGGTCAAAGTGAGGTTGTAGGCGTGCTCTCAAGCCGCTAACCTGTCGTGACTCCCGCTACTGAGGCACAAAGGCAGAGACGGTTGGCGCGGGTCAGTCATTTGAAACCCTACTGCACTAACGGTAGTGATTCAACTCTTTAGTGAAGGTTGAATTCGTTTCACCACTAACGGCTGTTAAAGTAGCCGATATTTTTGACCTACTCTAACTGGGTAAAAAGTAATATAACTCACACGGATACAACTATGAGCGCTACCTATGACTTCAACCTAGTTCTCCTTTCTATGGCAATTGCCATCATTGCGTCATACACCGCACTGGATCTGGTGGGGCGTGTCACGCTGGCGACAGGACGAACTCGCCAGTTTTGGTTAACTGGGGGTGCAGTGGCGATGGGGATTGGTATATGGTCGATGCACTTTATCGGTATGCTGGCGTATAACTTGCCTATGCCCATATCCTATGACCTCTCCAGTGTTTGGGTGTCAATGGTGGTGGGAATTCTGGGTTCTGGAGTGGCGTTGTGGCTGGCTTCTCGTCCCCAGATGGGGTGGTTGCAACTGTTGTTGGGCAGTATGGTTATGGGATTGGCTATTGCCGCGATGCACTATACAGGCATGATGGCAATGAAATTAGAGGCGGTTGCTAGTTATAACCTGACACTGGTGGCGGTTTCGATTGCCGTTGCGATCGCGGCGTCTTTGATTGCTCTATGGCTAGCCTTCCAACTGCGGTATATTCGACCTGATTCGGGAATGTTGCTGAAGCTGGCGAGTGCTATCGTGATGGGTTTGGCGATTGCGGGGATGCACTATATTGGGATGGCGGCGGTTCGCTTCCAAGGGACGGATTTAGGGGTTGTGCCTTCATCCCCCGCCATTAACGACTTGTGGCTGGCTCGATTTATCGCCCTGGCGACTTTGTTTATCTTAGCCATACCCCTAATTACCTCCTTATTTGATCAACGCCTGAATGTGGAGAGGGCAAAAGCAGAAATCTTGCGCCACAGTGAAGAACGGTTTCGGGCGTTGGTGCAAAATTCCTCGGATTTTATCGCGGTGGTGACAGCCGAGGGGATGATTCGCTGTACTAGTCCATCCTTGCATCGGGTGTTGGGCTATAATCCTGAGGATTGGCTGGGTAAAGCCCTCTGGGGATTTGTCTTCAATGAAGATATTCCCATCGCCGATAGTCTGTTAAGCCAAGCTCTCGATTCCCCCAACACGAATGTAACCCTTGAATTGCGTTTGCCAAACATGGCTGGGGACGTGCGAGAGTTTGAAGTTATCGCCAATAACCTGCTGTTTCTGCCTAGTGTGGCGGGGATTGTCCTTACCTATCACGACATTACCAAAGGGAAGCAGACGCTTCAGGCACTGCGTGAGTCGGAACAACAAGCTCATTCCCTTGCCCAACGGGAAGCATTACTGAATTATCTGGCGCGAGAGATTCGCAATTCCTTGGATGTGGATACGATTCTCGACACGGCTGTTTTCTCCGTCCGCAGTTTATTAAACCTGGATCGGTGTCAATTCCTCTGGCGGGTTCAAGGCGACGGACAACCCAGTATTGCCATTACTCACGAGGCGCGAAAATCGGGTTTATCTTGTCAGCTAGGGTATCACTCTAATCCGGAGGTTATCTCCCTGATCCAATCGATTCAGGATTTAGAGATGATTCAGATTAATGATGTCACCCAAGACCCTGACCTAAATGCCACTCAACGCCAACTCCTGACTCGTTGTGAGGTTACAGCTCAGCTTATCTTACCCCTAAAAACCAATTCGGGTCAAATTGGTGCCTTAGTCTGTACCGATTGCCGTGCGCCCCGTGCTTGGAGTTCTAGTGAAGTCGAACTCCTTAGCGCCGTTGTCGATCAACTCGCGATCGCGATTGACCATGCTCAACTGTATACCTCTGCCCATACCACGGCGGCGAGGGCGACGGCGCAGGCGGAGAAGTTGCAGCAAACGTTGCAGAAGTTACAACAAACTCAGGCGCAACTGATCCAAAGTGAAAAGATGTCCAGCTTGGGTCAAATGATTGCCGGGATTACTCATGAACTGAATAATCCGGTTTCGTTTATCTATGGGAATATTAAACCCGCTCATCAGTATGCTCAAGACCTACTGCGCCTATTAAAACTCTATCAGCAGCACTATCCTGAACCCCCGGCTGCCATTCAGGAACAAGCTGAGGCAATGAATCTGGACTTTGTGGTGGAAGATTTTCCTAAACTCTTAGGCTCTCTGAAAATGGGGGCGGTGCGGATTCGGGATTTGGTGAAATCCTTGCGGAATTTCTGCCGCTTGGATGAGGCGGATGTGAAGCCGATTGATATCCATGAAGGAATTGAGAATACTTTGCTTATCTTGAGCAATCGGCTCAAAAGAAAGGAAACTCATCCTCCCATTGAAATTATCAAACATTATGGTCAACTCCCCCAAGTTGAGTGTTATGGGGGGCAATTAAATCAGGTGTTTATGAATCTCCTAGATAATGCCATTGATGCGCTGGATAATCAACCCCCGCCGTTACAAATCACGATTGCTACAGAGGTTCTAGAGGAGACGGATCAGGTACGGATTCGGATTCAAGATACGGGTCAGGGGATTACGGAGGAGGTAAAAGCTCATCTATTTGACCCGTTTTTCACCACTAAACCCGTCGGTCAGGGTACGGGTTTAGGTTTGTCGATTAGTTATCAAATTGTCGTGGACAAACATAAGGGTACATTAACTTGTTTCTCTCAACCTGGAGAAGGGACGGAGTTTTGGGTCGATATTCCCATGTCTCAAACTCCAATCAGAAAACCCGTCTATTCAGTATCCCCGCAACGGGTACGTGAAACCTGTAAAGTTTAATCGGGATTGGGGATTGGTGATTTGTCATTGATCACGACATGATTCAGACAGAATTAATAGGTTGCATCTATGAAAATATTACTGTTAGCGACTGCATACAACAGTCTAACCCAGCGCACTCATTTGGAGTTGGCGTATCGAGGTGATCAGGTTTCCATTGAACTAGGCTTAAACGAGGAGGTGATGATTGAAGCCGTAGACCTTTATCAGCCGGATTTAATTATCGCCCCGATGCTCAAGCAGGTGATTCCGGAAACAATTTGGCGGCGTCAGGTGTGTATTATTATCCATCCGGGTATCAAAGGCGATCGCGGATCTTCGGCTTTGGACTGGGCGATGGTAAATAATGTTGAGTCTTGGGGAGTCACTGCTTTACAGGCAAATGAAGAGATGGATGCTGGGGATATCTGGGCTTCGGTTAATTTTCCCATGGAGCCGGTGAGTAAAAGTTGTTTGTATCGCTCCCAACTTACCCAAGCGGCAATTCAGGCGATTTTACAAACGGTGGAACGGTTTGAATCGGGGACATTTACGCCAGAACCCCTTGATTATAATAAACCGGATGTGCAGGGGTGTTTACGTCCCTATATGAAACAGCGATTCCGAGCCATTGATTGGAGTTATGACTCTACATCCACTATTGTCCAGAAAATCCGCTCAGCGGATAGTCAACCGGGTTTATTGGATCGGATTTATGGCAAACGGTATTATCTCTATGGCGCTCATCCTGAAGATACCTTAAAAGGAACGCCGGGAGAGATTATTGCCCAACGCCACGGGGCGATTTGTCGAGCCACCGTCGATGGGGCGGTTTGGATCTCTCATCTGAAACAGAAAACCCCGAATCGCTTATCCTTAAAATTACCAGCGGCGTTGGTATTGGCGAATGAGTTAGAAACAGTCCCCGAATCCGACGTACCGTTAGAGGTTTCCCCTCACCGCCAAACCTATAAAGAAATCGGGTATGAGGAAAAAAATCAGGTAGGCTACCTGCATTTTGACTTCTACAACGGTGCGATGAGTACAGACCAATGTCGGCGATTACGCGATGCCTTTATTTATGCCCGTAGCCGGAAGACTAAGGTGATTGTCTTAATGGGGGGACAGGATTTCTGGTCGAATGGGATTCATTTGAATCTGATTGAAGCGGCTGAGGACCCGGCGGATGAGTCTTGGCGAAATATTAACGCCATGAATGATTTAATTCATACCATTCTGACAACAGATACCCATCTGGTGATTGCGGCGTTACAGGGAAATGCGGCGGCTGGGGGTGTTATGTTAGCGTTGGCGGCAGATCAGGTTTATGCCCGTCGGGGGATTGTTTTAAATCCCCATTATAAGCGCATGGGATTATATGGATCAGAGTATTGGACGTATTCTTTACCCAAGCGGGTGGGTTCTCAAAAAGCACAAGAGTTGACGGATATTTGTCTGCCGATGGGGACTCAAGTCGCCGCAGAAATTGGACTGATTGATCAGGCGTTTGCGGATCAACCGACTAGTTTTCGCCAGCAGATTCAGTTTGTCGCCGAAGAAATTGCTCACCATCCCGATTATGGGAAACAGTTAGCATTTAAGCACGAACAACGGCAACGGGATGAACGGTTTAAACCGTTAGATGCTTATCGAAGTGAGGAGTTAGCCCAAATGAGACGGAATTTCTATGAGCCTGATCAATATTATCATCAACAACGGTATAACTTTGTCTATAAAATTACGGCGTCCGAGACACCGCGTCATTTAGCGATTCATCGTCAGGTGCCCCATTCGGAAATAACCTGTTCGCTGATTTTCTGCCAATAAACACGATTCAACCTTTTGTTTATGGTGTGTTTGAACTCTCCTGTACGGGTTTTGATGTCGGTTTTCCTGGTGAGTGGCGCGATCGCGGGATGCACTCAACCGACTTCTCAAACCAATGGGGCGTTATCTACTGCAACGGCTAAACCCCCTGCGGCGGTTTCCCCTGCATCTCCAACAACCGCGACGAATTCCCCCATCAATTCCCCAGATTGGGTCAATCTCTTACCTGGAGAAACTATCGGTGATCTTACCTTTACTCAAGGGGAAACCTTAGTCTATCAATGCAAAACGCTCTTATCTGAAATCCCGGTGTCCTACAGTAGCGACGGCACTGTTACCTATGCCAAACGGTTAATTGTATCTGGGAGTTCCCCTTCGGGTCGCTACACCTTTATTAAAGCGTGTGAAATAGAGGTCAAGGAGATAGGTTTGTGCTGGTCGATTTATAAAGTTGATGCTCTGGCAACAGAAGCACAAAAAGTTAATATTAGCAAATACGGGGGACTGAACTGGGTGCAGTGGTCAAGTGATGAACGATATGCCGTTTTTTTCGATAAAACTTGGTTTATTGTGATGGATTTGCTGACTGGGGAATCTAAAACTTCCAGTGAGTTATCTGCTCAACCTGACTTGAAGAGTTTTACCTGGACGAGCGATCGCACCTTTGACGTAACCCTGGTGAATGGGTCTCAGTTCCAAGGAAATATTGAGCTATAACCGCAAGCAGCCCTGCGCTCTACTTCGGTAGAGCGTCGGGAACAATTGCGGGTTTGTCGATGGGG
>NZ_JBKHUP010000104.1:0-24658 GCF_046565525.1 Coleofasciculus sp.
TTGCTAGGCTAAACGCCTCGCTCGGTTTCATCCCTCGGATAAATCGCGAGGGCTTTCACCATTGCTTATCCTGTAAGTGTGTCATCAGTTTGCGAACAATTGTCACTGATAATTTTTGGTCAGGGACTTGAACCGCTTTCAGGAGTACCAACAGGCAATTCCCTTTGAGTGCAGCTTGGGCGGTAATATTGCGGTCTTGCAGCACATAATTCATCACCGACACAATCGCCGCATCATCACCCTGTTTCGCTAATTCCAGAAGATTCGCTTGGGTCATAACTACTACTTGGACTCAAAAGCTTAAAATTTAATATTTTCTTTCAGGATGCCTTGCTTGCCCCGATTGAGCAAGGGGAATAACGTTCCAGACGTACCATGGCACGTCTGGGAGAAGCAACAAGCATCAAAAATAATGATGGATACCATAGAAGCAATTGCCACAAATTAAGCCGTAATCAGGTTTTCTTTTGCCTTTTACCTTTTGTCACCGCCACACTCGCCTTAGATTGAGAACAAATCGAGACAGTACATCCGTCTGATTTAACCGTCGTAGCACATCGGCTACGATCAACGGAAATTCTCCCTTGTCTGGGCTGAGGGGATCACCCTCGAACGGTATACTAGGCAGTGAGGCTGTCAAAAAAACTTCACAAACCAAACCGATAGCATAATTTGATACAGCAAGTGTCAAATTACCTCAGTAAATATCATGTAGCTGCCAAGATGAACGCAGGAATTGACCTTCAAGGAAGTTTTATTGAATCGCTTAAAGATTTTGGCATCCCCAGTGGTGCTGCCAAGGCGATGTGGATGCCCCTACCGATGTTCCTGATGATTATCGGCGCCACCGTGGGTGTCCTTGTCGTAGTCTGGCTGGAACGAAAAATTTCGGCTGCTGTTCAACAGCGGATTGGTCCGGAATATGCTGGACCTCTGGGTGTTCTGCAAGCCGTCGCCGATGGTCTCAAGTTGGTGTTTAAGGAAGATATCGTCCCCGCCAAAGCAGACCGATGGCTATTTACCCTCGGACCCATACTCGTCGTCATCCCTGTCTTTTTGTCCTACCTGATTGTCCCCTTTGGGCAGAACCTGATTATTACTAACGTAGGACTGGGGATATTTCTCTGGATTGCCCTGTCGAGTATTCAGCCTATTGGTTTGCTGATGTCAGGCTATGCCTCCAATAACAAGTATTCCCTACTTGGAGGGTTAAGAGCAGCCGCCCAGTCGATTAGTTATGAAATTCCCCTGGCGCTGGCGGTATTAGCAGTGGTAATGATGTCCAATAGCCTAAGCACCATTGATATTGTGGAAAAGCAATCCGGGTATGGCATCTTAGGCTGGAATATTTGGCGTCAACCGGTTGGCTTTTTGATCTTTTGGATTGCGGCGTTAGCCGAATGTGAGCGACTTCCCTTTGACCTACCCGAAGCCGAGGAGGAACTGGTTGCTGGCTATCAAACAGAATATGCCGGCATGAAATTTGGTTTGTTTTATATCGGGTCTTACGTTAACCTAATCCTTTCTGCCATATTAGTGGCGGTGCTGTACTTAGGCGGCTGGGAATTCCCGATTCCCCTTGACCGATTAGCCACTTGGCTAGGTGTGAGTGAAACCAGTTCCTGGTTACAGGTGATTACCGCTTCTGTGGGAATTACCATGACCTTGCTTAAAGCTTACTTTCTCCTCTTTATTGCCGTTCTGCTGCGCTGGACAGTTCCCCGTGTGCGGATTGACCAACTCCTAAATCTAGGATGGAAGTTCCTTTTACCGATTGGATTAGTGAATCTGCTGTTGACGGCTGCTCTTAAACTCACCTTTCCCGTTGCGTTCGGGGGTTGATTGTTGATTATTCATTGGTCATGGTTAAAAACAAATGACCAATGACCAAGGACAAATGACGAATGACGAATCATAAATTATGCTCAAGTTCCTCAAACAAGTTGGCGATTATGCCAAAGAAACCGTTCAAGCTGCCCGTTATATTGGTCAAGGTTTATCTGTAACCTTCGACCACATGCAGCGCCGTCCTGTTACCGTGCAGTATCCTTATGAAAAACTGATTCCCTCTGAACGGTATCGGGGTCGGATTCACTTTGAATTTGACAAGTGTATTTCTTGCGAAGTCTGTGTACGAGTTTGCCCGATTAATCTGCCGGTGGTAGACTACGAGTTCGATAAAGCCAGTAAGAAAAAGAATCTCAAGCACTACAGTATTGACTTCGGGGTTTGTATTTTCTGCGCGAACTGCATTGAATACTGTCCCACCAACTGTCTGTCGGCGACAGAAGAGTATGAAATGTCTACCTACGATCGCCACGAACTCAACTATGATAATGTGGCGATGGGACGGCTGCCGTACAAGGTGACGCAAGACCCGATGGTTACGCCATTACGGGAGTTGGCTTACTTACCCAAAGGAGTCACAGATCCCCACGGTTTACCGCCAGGTTCTCAACGTGCTGGTTTGCGTCCGGAAGAAATTGTCGAGCAAATGGAACCTGCTAAAGAAGAAGAAACAGCGAAGAATGCTTAAAGCTAGTCCCACGGAGTCTTTTTCCGTGGGATTAATGTGTCAGTTTAACTAGAGTGCAAGGAGTGAAGGTACAGTGGATCTAGCCCAAGGGGTTCAGTTTGTTTCATTTGCGATTTTGTCGGTAATGATGATTGGGTCAGCCTTAGGGGTTGTCCTACTCAATAACATCGTTTATTCGGCATTTTTACTTGGCGGTGTCTTCATTAGTATGGCGGGATTTTACCTGTTACTAAATGCTGATTTTGTCGCCGCCGCGCAAATCTTGGTTTATGTGGGTGCGGTGAATGTGCTAATTTTGTTTGCCATTATGTTGGTGAATAAGCGAGAAGATTTTAAACCAATTGCAAATCGTTGGATTCGTCAAGGTGCAACCGCGCTGGTTTGTCTGGGATTATTTGCTTTGCTGGGAACGATGATATTAGCGACACCTTGGTCGATATATTCGGGTACGGTGGTCGAGGGTGAAGGATCAGTGGTGGAGATTGGGAAGCATTTCTTCAGTGACTTTTTACTGCCATTTGAACTCGCCTCGGTACTGTTGTTGATGGCGATGGTGGGTGCAATTATTTTGGCACGTCGCGACTTTATCCCAGAAAGCTTGATACCTCGCGATACATCAGAGACTGAGTTTTCTACCTTACCAGAACGCCAGCGTCAGTTGGCATCTGTAGGCGGAGATGCTCAAAAAAGTACCCGATAAAACGTATTGTGTTAGGGGCGGGAATAGGGACGAGTATAGGGGCGGGTGTAGGGGCGGGTTTAGCCTTTCAATAGACTTTGTGACTGATAAGTGATCAACAAAACCCGCCCGACTGGGTTACCGATAAGTGATCAACAAAACCCGTCCAAGTGTCAAACATCGAACATTAAACATTAATTCATGGAACTGCAACTTCAATATTTTTTACTGCTAGCAGCGGCTTTGTTTTGCCTGGGTATCTATGGCTTGATTACCAGCCGCAATGCTGTGCGCGTGTTAATGTCAATTGAACTGCTGCTGAATGCGGTCAATTTGAATTTAATGGGGTTTTCTAATTTTATTGACCCTGTGGAAATTAAAGGTCAGGTTTTTGCTGTGTTTGTGATTACGGTAGCGGCGGCTGAAGCGGCGGTTGGGTTGGCAATTGTGCTTTCGATTTACCGCAATCGCGACACGATTGATATGGAGCAGTTTAATTTGCTCAAGTGGTAAGTGTAGGCTGAGGGCGCACGTTAATATATATCGGTGAGGGCGCACGTCGGTGCGCCCCTACATTTTGACCAATGATTAGATTTTTATAGCTGTTGTCATAAAGATTAGGACAGATTTAACGGCTGAAATCACTATGTACTAATCATAAACCTTCTGCCCTCTGCCTTTTCACTTAATCACAACGCCAAACTTTAATGGTTTTATCCATACTGCCACTCACAAGTGTCTCACCATCGGGGCTGAAGGCGACAGCATAGACTTCCCAGGTATGCCCGTTCAGGGTAGCAAGGGTTTGCCTATCGTACAGTTGCCAAATCTTAATTGTTTTATCCATACTACCACTGGCTAAGGTGTATCCATCGGGACTAAAAGCTAATGTCCGTACTCGTTGATTATGACCCTTAAGAGTACCAAGTTCCCTTCTTGTCTCTAACTGCCATAATGTAATTGTGCCATCGCTTTTTCCGGTGGCGAGGAGTTGCCCATCGGGACTAAAGGCGACGGAATAGAAAAAGCCGAAACGTAACTGGCTATCGCCAAAACTATTCTGTTCTTCCCCTGTACTGATTTGCCATAATTTCACCGTTCCATCCCCACTGACACTGGCAATACTTTCTCCATCGGGACTGATGGCAATTTCATTAATATAAGTGGTATGTCCTGTCAGCGTATATAATTCCCTACCCTGTTGGATATGCCATAACTTAATCGTGCCATCATTGCTACCACTAGCTAATATCTGCCCATCGGGACTAATGGCGAGGGAACTAATCCATTTTTTATGACCAGTTAGGGTTAAAATAAGTTGTCCATTCTGTACCTGCCAAAGTTTAATCGTTTGGTCATAACTTCCTGTGGCTAAACATTGACTATCAGGCGTGAATGTGACAGCACAGACTCGTTCGATATGACCATTTAGAGTATGATACTCTCGTCCTTCTGGTAACTGCCATAGCATAGCCGTGGCGTCTGCACTACCACTAGCCAGAATTAAGCCATCGGGACTAATCGCCACCGCTTCCACGGAACCCCAATGTCCATTTAGGGTTTGCACAACTTGCCAATTGGTTAAGGGTGGATGAGAAGGTGGCTGGAGGCTGAGTGGATTTGCCGGAGCCTGTGCGATCGCACCTTGACCTCCTGTTACCTGAAATCCTGACAGGGTAATCGATTGAGGCGATAGCGATGGGGTAGAACGTTGGGTTAGTGAAATCGATGGGAGTTGATTTAAATCTCCCAGAACTTCAGCAACGGATTGATAACGATGATTAGTTGCTCTTTTCAGGAGTTTATTTAAAATATAGCCTAATTCATCACTAACCGAATTATTTTTTAAGTAACGCCGCCATATCCAGATATCCTCTCCCGTATCAAATAGTTGTTCAGGAAGTACCTGGGTGAGTAAATGAATACAACTAACACCCAAACTATACAAATCACTGGCAAAAATGGCTTTTCCTTTGGCTTGTTCTGGGGCAATATAGTCCGGTGTCCCCACAGTCGTTCCCGTTTTTGTCGTCCCAATGGCATGTTTAGCCGCACCAAAATCAACTAAAACCAAATTACCCTTGATTACACCTTCTTCATTTTCCCCCGTTTCCCCAGTATAAATATGCCGACGACGAATAATATTTTCTGGCTTAATATCTCGATGAATAACAGAGCGCGAGTGGATAAACTCAAGTATCGAGAGCAAATCTCGCAGCATAGCCCGAATCTGCTGTTCGTTAAATACCCCTTCCTTTGCCAAGATTTGGGCTAAATTTTGCCCATCAATAAACTCTTGAACTAAATACTGGCGATTATCCTGAGTAAAATGAGCCAGTAATTCCGGAATCTGGGGATGTTTGCCCAATTCATCTAGGCGCACGGCTTCTCGTTCAAATAATTCTGTTGCTTTCTGGACATCGCTTTTCCCCTGGTAGAGGGGGAAAAACTGCTTAATCACACATTGAGGTTTCGAGGGTTTATCCTCATCTACTGCTAAAAACGTTCTGCCAAAACCCCCTTGTCCAATCAATCCCAGACTGCGGTAACGTTCTCGCAGCAACAGCTTGGAACCGCAACGTCGGCAAAACCGCATCCCATCTGGGTTTTGGGGGTGATCGCAGTGAGGATTGAGACAATAGCTCATCAGCCAAGGGATATAGAGGTATTCGTCTCTATTTTGGCTTTATCCGGGCGCATTGCTTATAATAAATGAACCTAAAACCTAACACCTAATAGTATGATACTTACAAAAGAAGAAATCATTTATCCCTGTAGTGATGGTCAACCCATGGCAGACAGCACCATTCAATATCAATGGATTACCAAAATTAAAGGTGGCTGTGATGCTCTATTTAAAGATGAGCCTAATGTATTTGTAGCCGGAGACTTACTCTGGTATCCCGTCGAAGGCAATAACACCATCTCCCAAGCGCCGGATGTCATGGTTGTTTTTGGTGTCCCTAAAGAGGATCGTCGTTCCTACCTGCAATGGCGCGAAAACAATATCCCGCCACAAGTTGTCTTTGAAATTCGTTCGTTTCATGACAGCCAGACTAAGATGGATAAAAAACTGGCATTTTATAATCGCTACGGTGTTGAAGAATATTACCTCTATGATCCAGAGGATAAAGACTTGAGAGGGTGGCAAAGAATTGAAGGACTATTAGAAGTCATTGAACCGATGTCCGGCTGGGTTAGTCCTCGCTTAACAGTGCGGTTTGAATTACCCGAAGCCGGGTTAGAATTATATCGACCCGATGGGCAACGGTTTTTATCCTATTTGGAATTAGAACAACAGCGAGAACAAGAAGCTCAACGCGCCCAACAAGAAGCTCAACGCGCCCAACAAGAAGCTCAACGCGCTGAACGGTTAGCCGCGAAATTACGGGAGTTGAATATTGATCCAGATAGTATTTAAGGCTATACAATTGATTGGATTTAATTACGGCTATCAGGCAAGCTCCTTTTGCTGGAGTTGGTAAACCTGAACCTTTGAAATATCTGGAATCAAATTAAAATTTGTCATGAGTAGCCCGATAACCCGATTTAATTTTGTCCGACTACTTAGAATCTGCATCCCTCTGCCTTAAACTATAATTCCAATACCAATATTATCAACACTGCCAAATCCTAATCGTCTTATCCGAACTCCCACTCACCACAGTCTTTCGATCCGGACTTATCGCCACCGAATACACCGCACCGTTATGCCCTTTCAGAATATCAATAATTTTCCCTGTACTTAACTGCCAAAGCTGCACCGTCTCATCAGAACTCCCACTCACCAGAACTTTTCCATCCCGACTCATAGCAAGTGAATTAACCGAACCAAAATTTCCTTGCCAGGTACTCATTTCTTTACCCGTTCCCAGATACCAAAGCTTAATCATTTGATCCGAACTACCACTGGCAATCATTTTACCATCGGGACTAAATACCACTGACTTAACGGCAGCTTTATGTCCACTCAACGTCATGATTAATTGACCTGTGGTTAAATCCCAAACCTTAATCGTCTTATCATCACTCCCACTGGCAAGAATTTGACCGTTGGGACTAATCGCCACTGCGTTGACTCGCCCTAGCCAATCTGAAGGCTGGATCGATAAGGGAATTTCTTTACCAATTTCCAGGTTCCACAGTTTAATCGTTCTATCATCACTTCCACTAATTAAACGTTGCCCATCTCGACTAAAGACAATTGATTTAACTGAACTTGAATGTCCCATGAGGGTATAAAGTTCCTGTCCCGTTTCTAACGCCCATACTTTAATCGTATAATCATCATTACCAAAGGCAAGCCGTTTCCCATCGGGACTAAAGGCAATTGATTTGACTCCATTAAACCAGGCAAAGTTTTTAGCCAAAATTCCCATCTCCTGACCTGTTTTTAATTGCCAGAGTCGAATGGTTTGGTCATCACTACCACTGGCAAAAACCTCTCCTTGGGGACTAATTGCCACAGTATTCACTTTACCCGAATGGGCGGTTAAGGTTTGCACACAATGCCATTTCTGGGTGATTAAGCCAGACTCTGTGCGGGTTTCCAATGTGGTTAATCCCGTCCATAAGTCTTGCAGGGAATTACCAATCTGATGAATATTTTTACCCACTCCCTGAAGTCCGGCGTCGAGTTCATGTCTTAACATTGCCAGAGAAAGGGAGGAGGGTTCTGGCGTTTCTGGGGCGTTTTTGGGCGGCGAGAGTAATTGATTTTTGTCCTTAATGTCTTGCAGTTTATAGATTGTCGTCTGAAGTTGAACAATGGTTTCTTTGAGTTGTTCAATCTGTTGGTGTCGCTGGGAATTTACCTGTTGCGAGTTGGTTTCCAGGTGAGAGACTTGCTGGTTCAGGGGTTCAAGGTAGTCATACCATTTCGCGATCGCCTCCTTCAACTGTCCAAGCTGTAATCCTTGGCTAGTAACCTGTGGCGTTAAGGTGTCGAGTTGAGTTTTTAGGGGTTCCAGGTGTTCCTGAACCTGGGTAATAATCCCATCATGCTGTTGCTGATTGGCGGCGCTAAATTCAGCAAACTGTTGTTGAGTTTGGCTATCTAGGCGAATTAGTTCCTGATTGAGGGTGTCGATGAGGGGGTTAATGTAAGCCAGAATACCTTCCGCTTGCAGGTGTTGTAATGCGTGTAATTGATCCAGTTGGGCTTGGGTTTGGCGATCGCGCTGTTGGGTTTTTTCGTCGAGTTGGCTAAGATGCAGGTGCAGCGGATGGATGAGTTGATAGATGTGGGCGATAATTTCCGTGTGTTGTTGCTGATTCGCGGTATTGAATTGTTCAAGTTGTTCTTGGCTGCGGGTATCCAGTTGAATCAGTTGTTGATTCAGGGGTTCGATCAGCTGATGAATTTTGTTAATCGTCGCCTTATACTGTTGAGCGTTAATATCCTTGAGGTGATCGATACGCTCCTGAGTCTGGATGTCCAGTTGAGAGAATTGCTCGTGAATCGGTTCTAGGTTTTGATACACCTGCGCGATCGCACTATCCTGGTGTTGACGGTTGAGTTGATACAGCCGTTGGCGATTCAGGACATTTACCCCCAGAGTGAAGGTTAAGGGGGTAGCCGCGTAGACGACTTGCTGAGTAGCGGCTGCGATCGCGGTTCCTAAGAGTGAACCCCCGATACAGACATATTCGGTAATATCGAGCCAGTGGCGTTGGGTCATGGCTGTCTTAGTGGCTAATGTCCCCGATCCTTTTATTATGCATCATCGCGCCAATTTTAGACTAGAGATGTTCCTAGAGAAACATGGCTAGTTCTCAGTAGAAAACGCGAATCCCGCAAAGAGGACATGGCGCGTGAGTGTGTAGGGGCTCACTTTCATTACTATCTTCTCGGTTGCACCTAGATGTGACTAAACCCGCCCTACTATCTTTTCGGTTGCAGTACCTCACTCGATCCACTGAACCGGAAAGCGATTCCCTAATTGCGCTAGAAAGTTGTCAAGTTGGTATAGCGGAAGGGGTTCTGGTATTGGATAACGCCCCTTAATTTTCTTCAGTTCAGTATAGTGGCGAATAAAGGATGCCAAGTCTCTAGGATCTGAAGGGGTGACAAGCAGCTCAAAAGCTTGTTTGAGATCGCAAAGAATTAAGGCAATAGAAAATATTGCGCCTGAGAGCCTTTCAACTTTTGGGCTGGTGGGAACTTCAGCCGAAAGTACTTTGTAAACTTTTCCAAAAACTTTACAAATAATGGGTGTGTTTTGTGGTAAAAAAGAGCGGTCTAACTATGTTAAAGTAAACCGCTCAATCAATAATGTTACCACAATTCTATCACAGTTGTCTTAAGAATTATTTAAGTGAATCTCAACTCCTTACCCTGGAAATTTTACTTTGGCTGCTTCAAGTACACAAAGAAGTCAAGATTGAGAGATTAGCCGCGCTCTTTCCTGTACCCATCCTCTATCAAAGTAGGAGAAAACATCTACAAAGGTTTTTAGTTCTTCCCAATCTTAGTCTACCATTAATTTGGTTTCCGATAATTAAATATATATTAAGAACTCAAATTCCTCTCGGAAGTCGTGTTATTCTTGCTATAGATAGAACCCAATGGGACAGCAATAACCTATTAATGATTGCTGTGATTTGGAAAAAACGTTCCTTCCCTGTATATTGGCAATTTTTGGATAAGGCGGGTAGTAGCAATATCTCCGAACAAATAGCAGTTATTCGTCCGGTCTTAAAATTGCTTTCCCGTTATCAAGTTGTTCTCATCGGAGATCGGGAATTCCGCAGCGTTGAACTAGCCTACTGGCTGAAGCAAAAGAAGGTACTTTTCGCATTGCGGATCAAGCAAGATACTTATATCCGTCAATCAAAAGGAAACTATCAACAGCTAAGTGAGTTGGGTTTAAATCCGGGGATGAAGTAATTCAGGTTTATCAATCTCGCAGTGGTATAGAATCCTTGTTCAAAGATTGTAAGACGGGTGGCTATAACCTAGAAGGAACCAAGGCATGCATAGAACGTTTAAATCGTTTAGTCCTGTTAATTGCCATGGCTTATACTATCGCTTCTTTAAAAGGTGACAAAACTCGCTGTCAAAGGCAACAAAAATATATCTGTCGTCTCAGAGAAGTAGCAAGAAGCCAGAGACGACACAGCAACTTCTGGATTGGTCTCTATGGATTGACCTGGACTATTGGATGGGATTTTTGTCAAGTAACGGTGGCGAAACTTATGAGGGTTAATCGCTCGCTTATTTCATTATTTTCAGCAAGGATTAAAAGCTATGTATTTAATTAAAAATTATTGACTGCTTTTTCTTGATATTAAACTGTATAACTCCTCCCTATTACAATCCTATTCTTGACTAAATTTAACTCAAAATATTCAACGATTCAATAGTCTGGGGAGCAATATTCCGCTCTTCGACTTGAGCAGTAACTTAACGCGATTCGCTCTCCTCGATAGCGAGAGCTTCACACAAGGATAGACCTGACACCCATCTAACCGTTGCTGGGTCATGATTTGGTCAACAAGAGAACGATTAAAGATCATCAACATACTTCTGGAGTGTCATCCAGGTGATTATCATTCTCATTCACGTTTTTGTTCTCAATAAGCCTGTCAATAAGCTCTCATCTTTTCAAGGCTTGAAGGGGGAAATGCAATGTAAGCCAAGCTTTTGAGCTGCTTGTCACCCCTTCAGGCGATCGCGTCTTCAAAGGTAACGTCTTCTGGAATATCCACCTGATTCCATCTCGTAATAAAATGCTAATCAAGTTATCTTGATCCAAAATTAATCCTAATGCAAGCACTTTGGCTGGAAAACAATCAACTACAACTCCGCCAAGATATCCCCATTCCTCAACCACCATCAGGGGAAGCCTTGGTGCGCGTTATCCGGGCGGGTATCTGCAACACGGATTTGGAATTAATTCGAGGCTATTATCCCTACAAGGGTATTTTAGGTCATGAATTTGTGGGTGTAGTCGAGCAAGGATCGACACAGTTGCAGGGACAACGAGTCGTTGGCGAGATTAACGCCGTCTGTGGCCAATGTCAATATTGTCAGAATGGACAGTCAACCCATTGCGAAAACCGCACCGTACTCGGAATTGCCAACCGCCATGGTGCTTTTGCCGACTATCTCTGTTTACCGATAGAGAATTTGCATCGAGTTCCCGATAATTTAGCCACAGATTTGGCTACCTTTACCGAACCCGTCGCCGCCGCCTTGGAAATTCAGCAGCAAGTCACGGTGAGTTCGAGGGAACGGGTATTAGTGGTTGGAGATGGTAAACTGGGGCAATTAGTCGCCCAAACCCTTGCCCTAACCGGATGTGACCTTTTCGTGATTGGACGTTATCCAGATAAGTTGGCAAATTTATCTGCACGAGGAATTAAAGTTGGATTTGCCGATGCGATCGCTAAACGCTCCTTTGATATATCTGTAGAGTGTACAGGCAATCCGGCTGGATTTGAACTCGCCCGCCGCGCTTTGCATCCACGAGGTATTTTAGTCCTTAAAAGTACTTATGCGGGTCACTTAACCTTTGATGCCTCTTCTCTAGTTGTAGACGAAATTACCCTGATTGGGTCGCGTTGTGGTCCTTTTGCCCCCGCCCTTGAGCTACTGGCGTCAGGACAAGTGGATGTGAAACCCCTAATTCAGGGTTATTATCCCTTACGAGACGGACTCAAAGCGGTTGAACAGGCAAAAACCAAGGGCATGTTAAAGGTTTTATTGGATATGAGTCATGAACCCACTGCTTAAAAGCAGAGGCTTGTAAGACTTTATTCTTGCTACGCTCGAATATTCCCTACAAGTCTACATGACCAGACTTGGGTTAAACGGTTATGGCAACTGTCTCCAATCACTGCAATCTCAATTGAATTAGTGCGATTTGATACTCAGTTGATGCAAAATCCCGAAATTTCAGGTATTGAGTATCAGCAAGGCGAACTTGCTGGATATGAACTGAGAGAGTATATGCTTGAAAAATGGCATCGTAAGTGTGCTTACTGCGGTATCACAGATACTCAGTTGGAGATTGAGCATATTGTTGCCAAGTCAAAAGGCGGCTCTAATCGTGTATTTAACTTAACTTTGAGTTGTACCAAGTGCAACCAGAAGAAAGGGAATAAACCTATCGAACAATTCTTGAAAAGCCAACCAGAATTGCTAAAATCAATTCTGGCTCAAGCCAAGCGACCGTTAGCTGATACGACAGCCGTTAATGCTACTCGGTGGAAGCTGTTTAACTCTCTTAAAGAGTTGGGCTTACCTGTAGAAACGGGAACTGGAGGCAGGACTAAATACAATCGGTGCCGCCAAAACTTACCAAAAACTCATTGGTTGGATGCCTCTAATGTAGGTGCATCAACTCCAGAGAGCTTAACTTACCTGGTGTCAAAACCCTTGATTATCAAAGCGACAGGACACGGCAACCGCCAAATGTGTGGTACTGATAAATACGGTTTTGCGATTCGTCATCGGTCAAACAGCAAGAAGCACTTTGGCTTTCAAACAGGCGATATTGTCAAAGCTGTTGTGACAAAGGGCAAAAAGGTTGGCTCCTATGTTGGTCGTGTTCTATGTCGAGCAACAGGTAGTTTTGACATCACAACATCTTCAGGTCGAGTGGCGGGAATCTCTCACAAATGTTGCTCATTTATTTTTATGAGCGATGGGTATGCTTATCAACAATGATTCGCTACCGCTCAATTGTTTGTGTAAGGGGAAAACTTTCCTCCCCCTACATCAATGATAGAGGCTTCCAGTTTTCCCGTGGCCAACGCCGTTTTCCGGTGAAGGGGGTTAAATTTTGTCATTAAGGGTTTTCATGATCAAAACAGGGAGGTTCAAGTCGGGTGCAAATCGGATGGTTAGAAGATAAACAGACGCGGGCAAAGGCAATTGAACTGACAAATGTTATTCGTTATTTTGCCAATCGCGGTTGGACACCAGCCACCAGTTCTAATTTTTCATTTGTAAAGGATCAGGAACAAAAAACCTTTGTTATTTCTCGTTCTGGACAGGATAAAAGCCAGTTTAAACCCAATCACTTAATGCTAATCGACGAACGAGGTCAAGCTATTGCACCCAAAGAGGCAAAACCCTCAGCCGAAACCTTAATTCACCTGAGTCTTTATAAATGGCAACCCGTTGAATGTGTCCTGCATACCCATTCTCCGGCGTCTACCGTGTTATCGATGAAATATGCCGGATCTGGGATTGATTTTGCCCATCCTGGTGAAATGACCTTTACTGGCTACGAAATTAAAAAAGCCTTTGACGGAATTGACACCCACGACACAACCGTGACGCTTCCCGTTTTTCCCAATTCCCAAAATATGGTAGAATTTGCAGAGAATTTGGATCGATATTTAGCCCGGAGTGACGAGTTATTTGGATTCGCGATCGCGGGTCATGGTTTATATACATGGGGGAAAACGATTCAGGCGGCGAAACGCCATGTTGAAGCCTGGGAATTTCTGTTCGAGTGTCGTTTATTGGAGTTAAGGATTGGATGAGTGTTACGCTACCCAATATCAAGTATATTTTGTTGGATATTGAAGGCACAACCTCCGATATTCAATTTGTCCATAAGGTGATGTTTCCTTACTCTAGAGAACGGTTGGAACAGTTTGTTTTAACCCATAAGAATTTAGAGGAGGTGGTTGAGGCGATTAACCTGACGCAGCAAACGGTTAAAGCCGAAACCGGACAAGATATTGATTTAGAGGGCGCGATCGCGACATTACTCGAATGGATTGATGGCGATCGCAAACACCCCGCCCTGAAATCGATTCAAGGACTAATTTGGAAAGAAGGGTTCGAGACGGAGGCATTTAAAGCACATCTTTATCCGGATGTCAAGGCAAAGTTAGAAGAATGGACGCGATCGGGGTTAAAGTTAGGCATATATTCATCGGGTTCGATTGTAACTCAAAAAATGTTCTTCAGCCACACGGTAGAGGGAGATCTAACTCCACTGTTTTCTAACTATTTCGATTTAACAACGGGGAGTAAAAAAGAAGCGATTAGTTACGAACAGATTAGCGATGTTTTAGGATTAGCCCCCAATAAAATCGTCTTCTTTTCCGACGTTCCAGCCGAATTAGTAGCGGCGCGAGAGAAAGGTTTACAAGTGGTTCATGTCAAGCGAGAGGGAACAGAATCTTGGTCTGACGTGCCAGAAGTAGAATCTTTTCAAGAAATATCAATATCACAAAGTTAGCAGAAATTGTAGGGGCGTCTCGTCTTGCGCCCGATTCATCTGATACGGCATTGTTGTCCTATCTCACAAAATCAGTTCACGCCTCAAAACATAGGTAAATCTAAAACAAATCTTCTTACTTTACCCCTGCTGTATCATCCACACCAAAAAGGCTAAAATTTGCTCAACGGGTGGGAGGGGATAAATTACCAAATCAATCGTGACTGTTGTGGCTTCTAGTTTGAGAAATTGCCATTGGTTGCCATTACTAACAGTACCATATATACTCTGAAGCGGTTTTTCTTTAGCGATGTTAAATTTTTGGGCAGCAACCATTTCAGCAACACATTGACCAATTCCTGATTTGAGGTTGGCTTGTTTAGCCTCCACAATCACAACCGCCGGGGCTTCAATGTCTAAAAGTTCGGGGGAACGACTGAGGAGGAAGTCACAACGTCCATTGAGTCCCAGTGATTCATCGACGTTAAACTCTTCGCCAGAAAATAAACTAATTTGACGGTTCAAAATGCGCCGCACTTCTACTAAAACCGGGCTAATAATTAATTCGGATCTGGCTTTTTCACTCCCTGTAGCCACGGCTAGAGGGAGATTTTCTTCCAGAACTGCGGCTAAGGTAGAACTGGGTTGAATCGGTTCAATTTCCGGCAGAAATCTGATATTCTCTACTGTCGTGAGGTTGAAGGCTTCTTTGGCTTTAGCCAGAGTAGTGAATTGGCTGTATGGCATGGTTGTCCTATCTGATCAAATCAGTTCGCACCTCAGAAAACCGATAAATCTAAAACAAATCCGGGTAAAACATCTTCTCCTGACAAACTCGCAGGTAATTGGACAATCTCAACAGTCTGATGGGAACGATAAATTTCGACCTGTTGTGCTTGAGGATTAATCAACCAACCTAAACGCAAACCGCTATTGAGGTATTCCTGCATTTTGCCTTGTAATTCTGGCAGGGAATCGGTGCGAGAACGCAATTCGATAACAAAATCAGGACAAATTGGCGGAAATTTTTCTTGTGCTTCTAGGGTTAGCGATTTCCAGCGTTCATTGGCAACCCAAGCAACATCGGGAGAACGATCTCCGCCATTAGGTAAGCGAAATATGGTAGACGAACTAAAGACTCTTCCCAGTTGATTTTGGCGATTCCACAACCAAACTTGACCGTTCAAATCAGCTTCTCGATTTCCACTCACTCCACCGACGGGAGGCATAATAATTAATTCTCCTTTAGCCGTTCGTTCGAGTTGCCAATTTTTATTGGCTTGGCAGAGTTGGTAAAATTGCTCATCGCTTAAGCCAACCTTTTCTAAGTTTAGAATTACTGGAGTTGAAGTAATCATTGCCATGCCATAAACTCCTAGAATACCGACCCGTTGAAACTGGCATATCCTCTCATATTAGCAGATAGGAGTTAGACTCGCGATCGCACGTTTCCCCCTTATCCCCTAACTTCTTCCCACCACCCGACTGAGATAAGGAAAACTTTTACTCTTTACGCTTACGTTTTAATCATTTAAAGTTAATCAAATTTAACACAGGCAGAAAACGTCACGGGTCAATCCTGATTTGATCGGGGTTTGAGGTTGTAGTACAATGTTAACTTAATCCTGTATTGTGCTATTTTCATGGCAAATTTTTAACTTTAAACGCTTCAAACCCTTATAAATACGTTATTTTGTCCCGTATCGCTGCGGCAAACTTGAAACACGACAAGCATCTTACATTACCCAATTTTATCGATTCAGACCGAGGTAAATTTGACAAAAAAGCCCTTTTATGGATATGACGTTTAATCAAAAAGGAACAACTGGGGGGAATGGGAATGCAAATCGGTAGGAGTTAGAGGAAGTGCGATCGCGTATGACCGAGATAATTGGATCTCTGCTTGAGCCAAAATTGAGGAACGAGTGACTGGATTAGAGGGAAGAGATAGAACGCGATCATTGTTTTGGACATGGGTAGGTGTTCTTAGTTTTCACGGCATCTGGCGCAACAAAGGGAGGTAAGTTGTGAGGAGCCAGGGTTTCAGCCTTAAGGGTACATAGATGAATGTTGGCGCTATTACCGATGTCCTACATCAGACTTTTTATCTCGATCAACGGTTAACCAACTGTTTCCGAAACACCAGCCATTTTTCCATAGCATCAGAATTAGAGTCTACCCCTTCCTGCAATAAAATTACCCCATCCTCAAAGCCAATAATGCCATACTCCTGCTTTGCCGTTACCGTATCGATGAGAGATACCAGCATTTCCAAGAGTCCTCGTTCCTGATCAAAAGCTACCTGATATTGCTGCAACCGCCAAAGATCAGCAATCATATAGTCTACATTAATTACCTCCTGCTGATCATTGCGTAACCTTAAATCCGGTAAGCGGATAATTTCACGGCGACTAGAGAGATGAGGAATAATATAAGTCGTCGCCGAAACACTCGCATCCGGTGGAATTTGGGCAACTAAAGGACGTATTTGTTGCACATGTTGCCACTGTTGGGGTAATGATATATGTACCCACGGATCAAAGGAATCGGGTAAGATAAAATAAAAGGCACGATTTAATGCCGAAGCACTGGATGTATAGGAAAAAATTAGAGTCAAACTAATACAAAAAATCCAAAAATATCGAAATAGCGATCGCTTATATAAATCTTGATGCTGTGACCACCAAAGAATCGCCCCATAAAATAGCCCTGGCACTACCGTCATTGCATAGCGAATATTAATCGCGAGAACCGATTCTCCCTGACCTAAAAATAACTTAAGTAAGGGAAATCCAGCTATCATCCAAGACGCGGGTGAAATAGCTGGCACAAATGCCAAGGGTAACCATTGTCCCAATAAATAATTCAACGTGCGACCAAAGGGTGTAACCAATTCCACCAACACCCGCCCCGGATTACTCACCATTCCCCAGATGATTTCCAAGGTCGAAGCCTCATCCCCTGAAGCATATTGACCGAATCGTTCCATCATAAACCGTTGAGAAATATCCTCAGAAAATAACGGCATAACTAGATTCGTCAACAGAATCATATAGCCAAAACTTAGGCTACAAACCCCTAACCCAATGCGGGGATATCGCCGACTCAGGATTAGGTACACTCCCACACCAAATAATCCGATTCCCGCATCTTCGCGCACGGCTAAAAGTAAAACGGCTAATAGCCAAAACAGCCACCAGCAGCGTTTTTCCATGGCTAGCAGCAGTCCGAAAACAAATAAGGGAATCTGGGAAATATCATGAAAGTTCGATAAAGTTGGAGCAATAACCGCATTAGCACAGTAAAAGCTAACCGTAATCATCCCAGCTAAGGTTGGTTCCAGATACTCTCGTGCGAGAACATACAGAACTAAACCCGCCGCCGTGACGAAGGTTACCTGCAATACGGTTAATGTGGCGGGTGTGGGAAATAAAGCATACAGCGGTAACCACAGTAACAACGCTGGGGTAAAATGTTGTCCCAAACGATGATAATTCACCGTAGGAACTTCTCCCTGATGAACCACATTAGTCGAAAGTTGAGAGGATAGAGAACTCTCAAAAAAACGTCCGTGCAGGTTATTCCAGAAGACCTGATTAAAAATGCCTTGGTCGTAGGAAGAGTAAAAAGTATAGTGTCGATGTAAGCCTAAAATTAAGGTAATAGAAAAAAAGGCGAGTGCCGCCTTAATCGCTAAACTTGATAGAGATACCTGAGAAAATTTTAATCGCATCATACTAAATCCGGGTTAACTACCCCCTTTTAGGTAGGGACAAGGCAGATGGCAGAAGGTTCCAAGGAAAAAGTACCCAAGAGATAAAGGGGGTGACTTCATCGGAGTTGGCATCACTCACCCACCCATTAGACCAAGAGACAAATTGTATCGTAAATCAACAGATTCTGTTCCCGGTTCCCGGTTCCCTGTTCTCCGTTCCCCATTTTGCTACCATAGCGGGAGTCCCCTTGCTGATTGTAAGATGATCAAGACAATTCCCTTAAGCTTGTGCTTGTTGAGTGGCATCCTATTCACAGGCAATCCGGTTAATGCTGATATACCCCTAACTCAAGTCTCCAATGCATCCCCAACAGTTCCCCAAAGGATTTCCCAAGCCTCCACCTCTGCCAATGTCAAGCTGTTACTAGAAGACTTGCCAGAGGGATTTCAGGAACTCCCCCCCGAATTAGCCGCCTCACTTGCCTCTCAGTTTAGACTCCTAACCCAGCAATTCCAGCAAGCCAACCTGAACCCAGAAAATTTATTCGCCTTTGTCAATCCCGAAAGCTTCCAAATTGTTCTGGGGTTTACCAGTCCCCTGTCTAGCGAACAGGATTGGGTCAATTTTGATGCCAATGTACAACAGTTACAGCAACCCGAAATTCAACAGTTGCTAGTTAGCCAACTGAAGCAACGATTGCAAGGAATGGGAAAAATAAACCTATTGGAATACCAACCCCTCCCAGAATTGAATAATTTGGCAGATACCTCCACAGGCTTTACCTTAGGTATCGATATGGAAGGAACACCTCTACAATTAGACATGGCAACCTTTCGTCGAGGTGGAATGGTTGCGTTCACTGGGGTAATGTATCTGAATGGACAAATGCCATTAATTCAAGTTGGTGATGTTGCCCAAAAGCTTGATGGTCGTATTGTAAAAGTTTCTGCTCAATCCTACCCGGCTAGTTTAGCCAATTCTCAGTTTTAAATCCCCAACCTACAACGTAGATATACACCGTTCGTAAAAACCTACCCAAATCTGGACATAGCTAGAAATAGCTACCCAGAGTAACGAACGTGCAGGTTAAGGCTCATCACAGCCTACGTTGGGAGGGTCATGACACCAAAAAATGAACGCCAGTTTTTTGCTCTGTCGAACTCGGTTAAAAAGTAGCGACGAAAGGTTTATAAGTCCGTGCCTAGTTCTTAACAAGCCCTTTCAACATTACCGAGGCAAACATTACTTAGCAATAAGGTTGACAGAAGATGTCAAATTACGTTTTTCTTATTGATGCTCAAAAAACACCGATGAATCCGATTCATCCAGCACAAGCCAGAAAATTATTAGAGCAGGGCAAGGCGGCTGTTTTCCGCAGATATCCTTTTACTCTAATCCTGAAACGAACTATTGATAATCCAGTAGTTTACCCGCTTACTCTCAAAATCGACCCAGGTTCAAAAGTTACGGGATTGGCTCTTGTGACAGACCGTGATCAGGTTATTTGGGGGATGGAATTAGAACATCGTGGACAACAAATAAAACTAGCTCTTGACTCTCGTCGGACTGTCAGGAGAGGTCGTAGAAGCCACAATACACGCTATCGTCAACCACGTTTTCTCAATCGGAAGCGCCCTCAAGGATGGCTTTCCCCAAGCTTAATGCATCGGGTTCTAACGACTGAAACTTGGGTCAAACGCCTGTGTAAATTTGCTCCTGTTGGTGAGATTAGACAGGAATTAGTTAAATTTGATACACAAGCGCTAGACAAGCCTGGAATTAGCGGATGCGAATACCAGCAAGGTACTTTATTGGACTACGAAGTCCGTGAGTATTTATTGGCGAAATGGAAAAGAAAATGCGCGTATTGTGGAGTTGAAAACGTCCCTTTGCAGGTTGAGCATATTCATCCTAGAGCTAAAGGTGGCACTAACCGCATCTCTAATCTGTGCCTAGCTTGTGAGAAGTGCAACATTAAGAAAGGGACAAAATCAATTGAGCAATACCTTCCAAAAAAGCCAGACTTGCTTAAGCGGATACTAGCTCAAGCCAAGCAACCTTTAAAGGATGCCGCCGCCGTCAATGCTACCCGATGGGCTTTACTTAATCGGCTCCAAGAAACAGGCTTGCCAGTCCTCACAGATACAGGAGGAAAGACCAAGTACAACAGAACTCGATTGGGACTGCCCAAGACTCACTGGCTAGATGCTGCTTGCGTGGGTGTCACACAGACGCTGCAAATCCTGACTGAACACATACTCAATGTTAAAGCGACGGGTTTTGGTGGACGACAGCGCTGCCAAACGAATAAATACGGCTACCCAGTTAAACACCGTCCCCTTCGCCCTATTTTGGGATTTTGCACAGGCGATATTGTTCGAGCCACAGTCCCGAAAGGTAAATACCAAGGGACGTTCACAGCCAGAGTTTGTCCAATGTCAGACGGTAGAGGCGAGTTTGTGATTAACAAAAAACGGTTTTCAGTAAAGCTTGATTACTGTAAAGCCGTCCATCGCAAGGATGGTTATAGCTATGCCTAATAGCTGGACAAAAACGGCAACTATGTCCAAATGTGGGTAGAAATTATCGAGCAGTTTTTACCCCACCTGGCGTATATGTAGGGGCGGGTTTAACGACTATCTTTTTGGTTGCACAAGGGATGTGACTAAACCCGCCCCGATAAAGTATCATCGATCAATTCTCTCCCTAATCCACTCCCGAAAAGCTCTTAAAGCCGCACTTGAACCTTGCGTCAAACTCATTTGGACAAATGGTGAAACCCCCTCAATCATCGGGAAATTCTCAAAAGTAGGACTCAAAGAAGACTCAACATAATCACCCGCTTGCAGGACATTAATTTTTAAAGTTCCCTGAGAAAACTGCCATAACTCCGGTACTCCCAAAGCGGCATAAGCACTCAGTTGTGTTTTGGAGGTAACATCAACTTCAATGGCGAGATCAGGGGGGGGATCTACTGTTAAATCTAATCGTCTTTTGCCAATCATTAAACGATGATTTTGAATATAAAAACAGTTATCTGGCTCGATTCCTGCTGCCATATCCTGGCGCTTGAACGTCGTTGAGCCATAACATTCGCGGTCAATCTCCAATTCTTCTAGCAAAATCTTTACCATGTCACCAATAATTTCTTTATCAAACTCATGTTCTGGTAATGGCATCCTAATTTCTAATTGATTGTGATAGTAAGCTACTCTAGTCGCTCGTTTTTCACCGAGTTCTTGCAAAATATCCACGAATTTTGACCAGTTTACATCAGTCAAAATAATCCGCTGTCCTAGAGGAAGACTTAACTGTTTGAGTTGTAATGTTACCATTTATAGTTACCTTCGGGTTAACGTACTTCTATTTTAGGGCAATCACTTCACCTGTCCTAAAACCTGCACAGCTCACGGGGTGACAAGCTTTTCTGTTGTGTTGAGCCGTCCTGCTTTTAGACCATTTCTTCTTTTCACAGATAGGGTCAAAGATAGCAGTTTTATCTGGGGAACCAGCCCCCCAGACCCCCTGCGCAACGCTAGAATATATCTCAATGCTATTTAGGAATAACTTAAATAACTCTTTAACAAAGGACAAAGGACATAAGACAAAGGACAAATAACCCTTACCGCTCAAAACTGTAGATTTTTTGCGTGGTTAAATGTTCAAATACACGGGAGGGACACTGATTCAGAGAGAACATTTGCCGATCAAGCTGAACTTGCAAAGTACTCAGGGGATCAACCCCAGTAGACACCAGAAATTCTAGGCGTCCTAATTGCGACCAGGTACTGAGTGTATCTAAGATTTTCGCGATCGCGATTGAGTAGGGATGATTGCTATCCTTGTACCAGTCGGCTTCTGCCAGGTTAGCTTGATCAAAGCCGAGGTGAACAATTAAGGACGGTTTACTAAAAAGTGCGATCGCCACAGGACGGGCTTCTTCCTGTAATAGTAAGTTATGGCTTTGGGCTAAATGTCGCAGTTTTTCCAGTCGTTCATACCGTTCCGTCACCGGTTGGGGCGCATCTAGCCAATGAATTCCCACAGTAACTAAATAGGTTTGTAGCAACAGGTGACCCAGTTTCTGTGCCTTAGTTGCCAAATAGGTAGAGTTATAATCATTCGCTTCAATCAGCAGGGGGACGCGATCAACCACCTCAATCCCATATCCCCTTAACCCAGCAATCTTACGCGGATTATTCGTAATCAGGCGAATTTTTTTGACGCCAATATCATTGAGCATTTGCGCTCCCATACCATAGTTACGCAGATCCGCCGGAAATCCCAAGCGTTCATTCGCTTCCACGGTATCGAGTCCCATATCCTGAAGTGAATAGGCTTTCAGCTTATTCACCAAACCAATTCCCCGTCCCTCTTGGCGCAAATACACCAACACCCCTTGACCCGCCGCCTCAATCATTTTTAACGCGGCTTCGAGTTGCTGGCGACAATCACAGCGCAGGGAACCCAAAGCATCTCCCGTGAGACATTCCGAGTGCATCCGTACCATCACAGGTTGGTCTTGAAACTTTTCCGGATCTCCCTTGACAATTGCCACATGTTCTGAATTGTCCAAGGTATTGCGATAGCCATAAATTTTAAACGTGCCAAACTCCGTCGGCAATTTAGCCACCGTTTCCCGGTAGACGAAGCGATCATGTTCTAGGCGGTAACTAATTAAATCGGCAATGCTAATCAGTTTAAGATTATGCTGTTTAGCATACTGAATCAACTGCGGCAAACGCGCCATCGACCCATCGGGATTTTGGATCTCACAGATCACCCCGGCTGGGTATAAACCTGCCAATCGCGGTAAATCCACCGCCGCTTCCGTATGACCCGCCCGCTTGAGGACACCTCCTTCTCTAGCGCGGATCGGGAAAATATGACCCGGACGACGTAAATCACAGGGTTGAGTCTGGGGGTTAATCGCAATTTGGATGGTTCGCGCCCGGTCTTCTGCCGAGATACCCGTTGTCACCCCCAGATGGGATGCTGCATCAATACTAATCGTGAAAGCCGTTTGATTGCTATCGGTATTTTTGGTAACCATTAACGGCAAATCGAGGGCATCGAGACGTTCTCCCATCAGCGCCAGACAAATCAAACCCCTTGCTTCCACCGCCATGAAATTAATCATATCTGGTGTAGCAAATTGGGCAGCGCAAATTACGTCCCCTTCGTTTTCTCGGTTTTCATCGTCAACCACCACCAAAGCGCGACCGGCTTTGAGGTCAGCTAGGGCTTCATCAATCGAGTTGAATTCAAACAAAACAGTTTCAGGCGATTCCACGTCAAAAGCGCGAGTGCTAGATCCTTAAGATTTATAGCGTGAGTTACTTTTTGATTGTATCCCGTTTATCTGGGCAAAGAATTATCGGGGTGAAAGAGTTTTTTGTCTACAGACGTGCCATGGCGCGTCTTGAGTGCAGGGGCGGGTTTCCATAATGCTCGGATAAATTTTTTCTACCCCATCTTCCCCAGCTTCCAGACGTAGCATGCTACGTCTCTACTGCCCTTACTCTCCCATCTCCCCCATCTGTGACTGCTTTAATGCCGCTTTCGCTTGCTGCCAAAGCTGCTCTAATTCATCCAGGGTATACTCAGACAAGGAACGAGTTGCGATCGCTTCCATACCTGACAAACGCTGGATAAACCGTTGGTTGGTATCTTGCAGCGCTGTGGCTGGGTCAAGCTCATACCAACGGGCGACATTAATTAGTGTAAACAATAAGTCCCCCAGTTCTGAGAGCTGCTCCTCTTTCCCTTCTTGGTCGATTGCCTGATGGAATTCGGCTAATTCTTCCTCAAATTTTGCCCAAACCCCATCCACATCATTCCATTCAAATCCGTCTGCTGCGGCTTTTTGGGAAATTTTCATCCCTGCCATTAAGGGGGGGAGTTTCCGGGCGTATCCCTGGAGTTTACGACTCAACCGTTGTGCTTCGGCTGAAGTTTCTCCTTTTTCAGCAGCTTTGATTTGCTCCCAATTGTAACGGACTTCTTCGGCGTCTTGCACATTGACATCGCCGAAGACGTGGGGATGACGACGGATGAGTTTTTCGGTAATGCCATCCGCCACCTCTTTTAGGGTAAAGTGACCGACTTCGGCGGCGATTTGGGCTTGTAAGACAACCTGAAGCAGTAAATCGCCCAATTCTTCCGCGATCGCTTGGGGATCGCCACTGCGAATGGCATCGACAACTTCATAAGCTTCTTCAATCACATAAGGGGTCAACGTCTCCGGCGTTTGGGCAAGATCCCAAGGACAGCCTCCATCTGGCGATCTCAACTGAGCAACCACATCGATAAGCTGTTGTAGGGCAGCTAATACCGAGGCTTGAGGGGAGGTTTGGGCAGTGTCTGGGGAATTGGACATCAGGGGCTATGCAACAACCACGTAACTATTCTTAACGAAATTGTCGATTTGTGCCAATCTAGCGCTATCCTCATTCATGCCCTAAGTTTTTATAGAAACGCCGTAAAACCCACATCCTTTTAGGTGTGGGATATAAGGCGGGTCATCGGAGGTACTCCAGATGAC
>NZ_JBKHUP010000105.1:0-24509 GCF_046565525.1 Coleofasciculus sp.
GTTTCAAACCGATGAACCCTCTGAGAGCAAAAGTCCTACCCTAAATGTACCTCATCAGCGTGGGAAACGCTGTATAAACTATATTGTGCTTGTAATAATTGATTTTTTAATTGTCTAAGACTCGGGTTGCTCTGGCGCTCTTTTTGAAACAATCTCATAAACTCTTTAATAGTTCTATAACCCTCTTTCAAGTCCTGTTTAATAAAGCGACTCTGAGTATAAGCAAACAAAATTTTATGTCGATAACAAAATAATCTTATCCAATCAAAATTGAAGCGAGAGGCTATCTTAGCGGCTGAATGATTCGGACATAACTCAATCAAAACATGATTAGATACCTGTAGTTCAGCCAAATAAGTCGAATTATAATTTGAAAAATTAGAGCCTTTCCTATGACTTCTATATTTCAAGTTTGGACGGATGTAATATTGGGATAATTCAAAAAGAGTCCCCCCTAAAAATTTTCCTTGACCTACTAAGTCAGTTTCCCAATCAGCGGGGGTCTGAGGGTCGGAATTTTCCATTAAGGCTTGATAGCAGTCCTGAGCAACTTTAGACCGATCTTTATGATAGTTTTCAGGGAGATGAGCTAAGATTAACCAAGTAGTTCCTAACGTCCCCGGCTGATCCGCCAGCTTGTCATCAATTTTTTTTTTGAGATTAGCAATGACTTGATTAGCAGAATAGATGTGATAATTTTCAGGAGGAGAACAGGCAACTAAGAGTCCATAGGTGTCATTTAAACGGACAGGGTAGTAATATCCTGTATAGCCATCTTCGTGGTCTGTGAACTTGTCAATTTTTGTCGGTAAAAGTTCATGATACTCCGTTTCAAAGCTGTGATCATTTTTAAAAACATAAGAGAGATGGGGAAGACGGCGAGCAAAGTTTGCTTGGGCATCCCTTAACTCTTCATTGGGTACGCGATCGCGCCAGCGTGTTCGTAGAACGTATCGCGCTTTTTTCTCCTCACCCCAGCTCTCGGCTGGGTTAACCGTTCCCGTGTTAACATGGATAGAGTTATCGGTGTTAACACGGTTATTGATATCTGCGTTAACATGGCGATTAACCGTGTTAACAAGGTTAAGTTAGTTGCCGTGATTATGATTAGAGACCAGCCCAAGGATGAGTTGGGACGCTTCGCTCCGAAAGGAGATGAACCCCTCTCTAAAAAGGTGGTGGGAGTCCGTCTACCTCAGAGCATTTACGAGCGCTTGCAGCAGTTGGCAGAAGAACAGTCCCAAAGTCCCGGCGAGGTTTTGAGAGGGCTTGCCGTTACCGTGTTAACACAGTCCAAGAGTCAGCATGGGGGAGTTTCAGAGGGTCGTTTGGAGAAGACCCGCGATAGCGTTCTCAAGCGGCTCAAACTTGGCAAGCAGGCATCGGGGTACAAGGCAGCGGTTAAAGCATTGAACATGATGATCGATGAACTCTCTTCCCAAGACCAATGACTGACCACAAGCTCAAAAAGACAGAAACAGGGTGGATATGTGAACTGTGCCAGCAGCAATGGAAGAAAAAGCCACGAGCAAAATGTCCTGGAGTAGTTTGGTATGACAATCCTAATCAACTGCCCAGTCACCTGATTGAAGCTGAACAGTTAGCCGCTCAAAACCTCAAGCCCAAAGGGAACGCGATCGGATGTTTGAAGCGAAGCAAAAATTGGGTGTGGCTTTTTGACTCATCCGATGTAGAAACCATCAACCCAGAACTACCCCCCATTTACACCTGGAATAATCGCCCCAAAGATCTCAAGACGCCAAACCAACTCTACCGATATAATCGGAAACCGGGAGACAAACCCCACGGTTGTATCCGGCACGAGGGAGACTGGCTGTTTCTTTACCGCTGGGAAGAATGCCCGATTGACGATGAATCTTTACCACCTCACTGTGAGTATGGGCTTTCCCATGAACTAAAAACACTTACGCAGCTCAAAAAAGAGAACCTTGCTCCACGCGATGATACCCAGCCTCGCGGTTTTTTCCGCGTGTGGAAAGAAGAGTGGAAGACGGTTTTACTTTACCATCCCAACGACTGCGATTGGAAACCTCCTGACAGTTTTCTGACCAAGGGGACATTACGCAATCGCTACTTACTATCAAAATCTTGGATAAACCGCCTAGGTAAACCTGATTTAATCCGGGAAAACCCTCACCACAAGAGCTGGACAGCTATGCAGCTTTACTCCCGGCAACGAGTTGAAAATTTTTTAGCTGATCATGCTGAAGAATACAGCCAATGGCTTGATAGGAGAGATAGATATGTGGCGATTTTTAAAGCGAATACAGAGGCGATAAAGCAAGGTCATACAAAATACCTAGAGATAAAAAATAAACGCAAGACACAGCAAAAGCAATGCCTCAAATGTGCTTCTGGGTGCGCCACTAGCCAAGGCTTCCTATGTGCAATTTACCCAGTAGGGCTAGAAGATTGGCAGATGCCCTGTAGCGATTTTGTGGCTAGGGGATGATGTTGCGCTGGGAAAAGTCTTACCCTGCAACGGTTTCAGCGTTTTGGGCTGGTGTGTGTGTTCGCTGGGTTTGCAGTAAACAGGTTGAAACGTTTCAACCTGTTCGACGGCGATCGTAAGATCTGTTCATCCGAATTTCCCGCGATCGCCGGAATTTTCCTTGGGGGGATTTGATGGATTTTCTTCTGGAGGGGGGTTCGCGGGTCTAAGCGGCTTCGCTGTTTTCTAAAAACCTTCGTTCTCCCGCGACCGGGTGCTACGCTTCAATTCAGTCGCCGAAAACCTAGCCATTCCTAGCTCTCCATCGCCCTTCTCACGGCGGTCGCTGGAGGCGTCGCTAAGCTTGGAGGTCATTCAGGTCATTCGTTCCTCAAGCCCCTCGGTTCCTCTCCAAAGCTACCGCTCCTAGCTGGAATGGCTGGCAACAGGCTCCATCATTTCCACTTCGCCCCCTACCCCGGCGCGGAAAGCGATTCCCGGTAGCAGCACGCGCCAGTCATATTAATCCATACGTTGTTACGCTACCCCCGGCGCGGCTGCCACTCCACTGGCGTCGGGAATCTTGCCGCGCCTGTTCCTGATTTTTCAGATGTTTTTGTTGGGGGCGTAGATCTAGCGAGGTTATCACCGGGGCAATCTAGATGATATTGCAGTTAAGAGTTGTTTAATGTTCAATGAGATAATCTTCATCATTTATCGCCCAAATCCATACCCCATCTGCTTTTCAGCCAAATCAGTCATCCACCAAACCGTCTTATTTTGCACAAACTACTCAAAGAATGCAATATTTCACCCATCGCGAACGCGAAAAAGTTCGGTTTCTGAAACGCTTATGGGACAATGGTTTGAGCTAGATTGACCCGGTGATCAGCTTCGCTAGATCTACGCCTTGGGGGGAGTGTAAAATGCTAACAAATGCTAACCTCCCCACAATTTTAGCTATTACTAGAATTTTGGCGATCGTATCGGCACGCTTAATTTTGTGATCGCGTTCCACTCCACTCCCCCTCTAACGACTTGTCCTCAACCTATTAAATTAATTTGTTACCAGGTGTCTTAATTTATCCAAAAATAAGCCTTTATTTTCTTCTCACAAAACCCTCTCTCATCCCTCGCAAAACCCTCTTTTATCCTCATTAAACCCTAACTCATTCCTCGGTCACGATTCTTGCAGAATTATTCCCGGTAAAATTCCCCTATAATTTCCCTCATTTATCCCTCGGTTCGCCTCACTTTTGTTGAGGTATACTGTGAAAGGTTCCCCACACTTGGATCATACGCAAGCTATGCTGCCTATATGCGCTAAAGCGCATATCCGCTGCGCGGAACGGCAGCAAGCTTGCCCCTGCGGGGGGCTGTGGAGCGGTTGTGTCAGAAAATTGATATCATGCGAGGCGCTAAAGCTAAGAGAGAAGACGGGGTTCCCCGGAAGATTACCCATCCGGTGAGGTTCGCGAAAGATGAGTATGAGGAACTAAGATTTAAGGCTAATCAATCACAGCTTTCCATCTCAGAATTCATTCGGAAGGCGGCTATAAATAAGCAGATTCGCTTTCCCCAACCGCCACCCCAGATAAACCGGGAGATTTATCGGGAGCTTTCAGCCATAGGAGTGAACCTAAACCAGTTGGTTAAAGCCATGAACACAGCAAACAAAGCAGGAACACTCTTATCGGTGGACGCCGACGCGATCGCAAGCCAAGTGAAGGAACTGACTCGACTGAACAAACAGACCCAGCTACAGCTTTTGGGGTGCGGAGATGATAGCCAAGATACTGAAAAATAGAAGCTTCAGGACAACCCTGAAATACGTGCTACGAAAGGAGAAGGGAGAGTTACTTGAGAGCAATATGGGAGGGTCTAATGTTGAGCAGTTATCCAGGGAATTTGGAGCCATCAGAAGCCTAAGACCTGGTTTAAAGAAAGCTTGCGCCCATACCATACTATCAATCCCCCACCGCGACAATGAGCATAAAAAGGGGGCTTACCATGAGCATTTGGACAACGATCAGTACGGCGAGGTTGCCCACCGATGGTTAGAGGAAATGGGGTATTTTGACTCCCAGTATGTGATTGCCCGACACCACGACACTGACCATGAGCATATCCACATCATCGCCAATCGGATAAAACTAGACGGATCGGTTGTACCAGACAGTTATGACTACCTGCGATCACAAGTAGTGATACGCCAGTTGGAACAGGAATTCGGGTTAGAGCCAACCCCGTGTAGTTCTGAGAAAGTCGCCAACGCGGTTCGAGCTAAGGGGATTGAGGCGACGGTGACGGATAAAAAAGCCTTAACCCAACGCCAAATACATCACGAAAGCGGAAACCCCACGGTCAAAGAGCAGCTACAGAAGAAGATAGACGAAGCCTCGCGGGATAAGCCCACAATGACTCAACTGATTGGGCGGTTGCAGCGCCAAGGGGTGAAAGTCCATCCCACGTTTAGCACCAGAGGGTTATTCCGGGAGGCAATAGCCTTCGAGATAGATGGGGTGAAAATAGCCGGGAATAAGCTGGGAGCCGCATACAGTTTCCCAGGTCTCCAGAAAAAACGCGGGGTACGATATGAGCGCGATCGCGATATGCCAGCCATCAAAAAAGCCGCCGATGGGGAGCTGATTCCATCATTGCGGCGAAGGAAAAAACCCCAGCTTGAGCTGGATTAATCCTCATCTTCTGGGAGATTGGCGGCGCGATCGCGTCTTTCATGCAAATGGCGAATATGGCGAATTTTGTTAAGCATTATTTTCTCTTCTACTAAAACAGGGATAACTGAATCGGTTGGGGGTGCGATGACTCCCAATCTTTCATCGCCTGCCGGATAAGACCTTTGACATTCTCAACCTCGCGATCAAAGTCTTCTCTCGTCTCGGCTTCAAAAGGTCTGTAGTAAAGCGCTCCATCTACGAAAGCATCCAGGAAAAGTTCGCCGATAGTCACGCCCAATTTCCATCCATGAAAAGTGCAGATCGGGCAACTATCGGTCTCATCCTCATTTAAATCTGAGAACGTGCCGAAATAAGTGAATCCTGCGTCGATTAGAGCTTGCGCGATCGCAGCATCCCTTTTACTCAACCAACAGGGAATAGTTTGGAAAAAATTCTCCTGTGAATTTAGCATGAGATAGCTCCAAAAATTCAGTATCACCTAGAACAAAAAATCATCGTCGGAAATAAACCAGAGCGACATTCCCAACCACCCTCCGAGTATTAAAACATTGGGTAACTGCTCCGGACGAATAAACGCAGCCAGCACACCCAAGAAGGACGAAACAAAAATGGCGCGGGTAGAGATTTCAGCCGCGATCGCGAACGGATTGCGATTATCTCTATCGATTTTCACCTGAAGCTCGTGGTTTCGACGTATCAGTCGATTATTTTCTTCGCGCAAATCATCAATGATTTTTTGGGCTATCTTCAGTCTGGCTTCAGTATCCAATTTACTGGGTATATGCATCATGAGTTTTCTCCATTAATTTGAAGTCTTTGTGCAGTTTAAATCTGCGTCTAGTGTGATAACAAACCCTGGTCAGGTGGGTTGTCGGGCAGTTGTCGTGTGCCTGTCGTGTTTGCTGTCGGGTAAGCCTGTAGTGCCTGTCGTGTCGTACCTGATAGCCTAAAATGCTCTGAACACGACAGACCCATCTGACTCCTCTAGCTCCCCGTAACCCATGTCATTAAGGAGTCCTAAATAGCGCCGTATGTCCTCACTTGTCTTGCCTTTAAGTGCGGCGAATGTGCGACGCTGAATATCACGGGGTTTAATCCAATCTCCCTGATCTTTGGCAAATAGCCAGATTGTCTTTAACGGCTCTCCTAAGTCATCAGATAGTTTTAGCTCTACCGTCTCCGAATCAACTGGGGGTGACTCAGGGGGTTCTATCTTTCCTGGCGCTGAATCTGTTGGTTGAGTTGGACTATAAAACTGGGTGATTTTGCTGTCGATTCTGGGGAGGGTGACGGGTAGCCATTCGTCGTTACCATCCAGCTTGACTAATCCTTTTCCGCTTGCTGTGGGTTGTAAGGTTTGAGGATTAACCTGAGTCTCTAACTGGAGCTGGAGCATCCGCCCAATTAAATTAGCCAGTCCTTTGATATTTCCCAGTGCTGATTGGGTGTTATTGTGGCTAACAAATGTGCAGGGCATCTCCTGTTTTCTTGACTTGGTTAGAGCCAGCCTGAAGAATTTGGTCAACAGGTCTTGGTCATCAATGATGTTCGCCCAGGTGGTGACTTCCTCACAGATAACTGCGATCGCGTCCCCATCACGCCAGAGCTGTTCCCTCCATTCCTCCTCTGTCATAGTCGAGCCATTAAACCGGGAATAGCGATGGGTTAACTCGTCAACGTACCACCTCAAGAAACTGGCGATATCTTCAAAACCGTGGTGACTTTCGGCAACGCCACGCCATTCTGACGGGTTCGAGTCGGGGTCTAAAATTATGACTTTATACCCCTGTTCTGCCTTACGTTTGGCGAGGTAACGGGCGAACCAACTTTTTCCGCTGCCCTGATTCCCCCAGACCAGTGCGGTCTGTTTGATGAAGTTATCAACCCAGGTCTGATTGGACTCCTCAAACTTCCCTTGCCGTGCTTGTTCGTCCATCGTCCCCGGTGTACCGTGGGGAAGGGCGGCGGATGGCTTCCCGGTCGCTTGGTTTAGCTGTGCTTGGGCTTCTGCTATTGCTTGTAACCGTGCCTGTTCCTGAAATATGGCTATCTCTTCAGGGGAAAGCATTGAGAGTTGTTTTAATCGGGCGGCACGGTCAGCACTGAACTGCCAGAGTTGATAGTCTAGGTTGGCTGCATACTCGACTTTATGGGCAGTGTTAATGGCTTGGATTTTGTTCAGTAGCCAGGACTGTTTAATCTCGTTCCGGTACTGGGGGAGGAATTCGATTAATTTCCGTTCTCTGGCTTTACTTAACAGGTAGGCTGAACCAAAAAGAAAAGCGCTGGTCAGTCCCCAAGCCCATTTGTGTGGGTTGGTCGCTTCGATAATCCTTAATCGGGTAGCCTTCTTTTGGATTTGGCTCCGAGGGTTGCTGGCGGGTTCAGATTTTAATGCCTGCCATTCTTTTACGGGCATGACATAACGCTTGTCAGGTGTGCAAAAATGAGGGGAATCATTGGGTTTGAAGCAATACTCGATCAGGTCTGTCTGTCTGCCGTGGAAGCTGGTGGCGAGGGTCAGCACCCCCAGACCGCTGATTAACCCGACTAGGATTGTGTTCGCCCTCTCTTGGTCTCTAGAAAAATTTTGGTCTCTAGAAAAACTCACGACGATGCCTCCTAAATACAGTGGCTAAAAGCGCGATCGCCAGTAATCCCAGTCCGAAAACGCTTAAGGGCATAAGCCAGACGGGGTGAGAATTTGGGTTAATCTCAAACTGCTTAACCTCCTCAATAAAAGCCTTGGTGCCGGTGGAGGATTGATGGCTGATTTCCCGATGCTCATCAGTGGCTAACCAAACTGCGCCTGCTATGCCAGATGCTTTGAGCAGTTCTATGAGAAAATCAGAGTCAAGGCTGGGTCTGCCGTCCTGGATACCAATTTTGGTCAGAGCGTGACCGAACGCCAGGGCGACGACAATAAATCCCATCGTCCCGGTCGCGATCGCAGGCAGTCCTAACCGCGCCATTAAATGAACTGACCCTCGGATGGTGGCTATTCCCAGAAGCGCTGATAGGGTTTGAGTTAAGAAGCGTCTATTCTGAAAGACTTCTCTGATTTCCTGTTCGAGGCGTGAGCTGTCTAAAGTTTCTGGAGTCTCTGGGGTCTCCTCAGTCTCGCTTCCTGATACGACGGTAAAATTGTTTAGTAATTGGTCAAGGTTGTGTTCCATAACCTGCCTCAAGAACAAAAACGATTTGGGTCAGGATGCACTCTGACCCCCTAAAACTTGCTTAGATGCCGAATGTATCTCTGAAGCCTTTCCAGAGCTTGCCTAAGCCTTTATTGCTGTTGTAATTTGGCTTGGGGATGCGACTGATATTGGCGTCAGACCCATCCGCCCAGAGTGCCGATGAGACGGCTTTCTCGTACTCAACATCAGCCCGTTGTTGTGCCAAAGGGATTTTGCTCTGTTCCTTGGTAACGTCGGTCTGGTACTTTGTAACCGCCATCAAATCAGCCACAGCACCCCGGATTTGGATCAGGCTTCCTTGGTGTAAATGCCGTGTGGTTTCAGCGCTTACGTCATAGCCATATTTGGTCTTGGCTTCTGTGAGTTCGTTATTGAATCGCCGTTCAGCTAACTGGGAGTCTAAAATCGCCGTTGTAACCTGTTTGCCTGATTTTTGGGTTTGTTTGGTTAGATCTGCGATCGCTTTATTCAAATCCCCCGTCGTCTGGATGGTGATTCGTGCAGCGTCTAAAGCTGGTTGCAGGTTGGTTTGAGCGACTTCTGAGAGTCTGCCCATGTCTGAAAGCTTCTGAATGGCGCGGTGGTCTCCATAGACAGCTTTCATAAAGTCTTCTAAGCTGATGCCAAACAGATTATTCATCGCCGCCAGCGTCCCCGGCGCTGCGCCACTGATGTGATTTTTATGCTTGGCTTTTCCAAAGTTTCTCATTATTCCTCCTGTGGTGAAGCTTCCGCCCCTGGCGTTCAGCACGCCTAGGCGTGAATGTTAACGGTTGAAGAATCCTTTAGCCCTCATCCAGGTGTGAGCGCTGCGGACTATGTGCATATCCTCATCGGAGCGTCCCAAGTGGGGAGCGTGGGGGTCATCTTTCGCCATGATTCCAGCCGCTTGCTGGGCTAGATTGACGGGAACTCCAGCGCCTAATAGAGCTTGCTGGAAGGCAAGAGTAAGCTCAATATTGATTTCTGGCATGATGTGAATAAGTCCTGAGTCTTGGTTGGCGAAGGGCAGCGGGGGACGTAAGCTTGGCGGCGCGTCTCCCACTCCCACGGTTATCAGCGGGGTCATTCAAAAGCGGTTCTAAGGTCTGCAAATTGAATTCCTCCATCGGGTTCAACAACTTCCCAGCCATCCTCTGGTAAATCCTCTAATGCCCAATCGCTAATCAGTGAGTTAGCGGCGTCCCAGTTATGAGACGCGATCGCGTTTAACATCTCCTCAGCTCTTAGCGCGTCCTGTTGGGTCATTCGGTCAATTAAAAGCGTTAATTGTTCAACTGACATGGCTTAAAAGCTCCAAAATGTACAAAGCTGTAATCCAAGCGAGTAGTTCAAACGTTAGACGGGTCATAGTCCGCTCATGGGCTTAAACTGTTTAGGCGATGGTTGCATTGATGGCTGGATGCTTGGTTTACCCTGTCCCTGCTGTCCCTGTGACCGTCCCATTTGCACGGGCGGCGGTGGCGGCGTTGGGGTAGCCTTGAGTGCTGACACCAGATGATCGCCGTAGTTAATTAGAAGAATTGAGAGCAATTGGGAGAATGTTTTAATCCCGGTTTGAGTCATAATCGCCTCAGCTTTTGGGCGATCGCTCTCGTCTAAAACAACTCTTGTCTGTGCCATTGATTAAGCCTCCATGTTTGCCATCGCGACGATGTTGAAAAGTTGGGGGTTAGGGGCAATCTTGAACCGTTCCCCAGAGGCTTCACAGATGGGCGCGGCTAAATGAGCACTTCCCCCGGTGATCAAAACCTCTCCCAGCTCCGGTAAATGTTCCGCCCACTTCGAGCGAATCTCAGATCGTGCCGACTCTACCCACTGCTCACAGACTTTTTGATAGATGGCACTGAAATCTATATGGTCTGTGCTGTATAGAAAGTCAGAGCGTTGAATCGCATCCATGATGTGTTCGAGCTTGGGGGTGTAGTCCATGCCTGTTGAGTGTTGGAGTTCCACCGCGACCTGTTGAGCTAAGGCTTTTGTACCAGGCAGAATCACCTCACCGTCCTCAACTAGAGTGCCGTTTGGGAGATAAATCCGGGCGATGGAAGTACCGCCCCCGATATCCCAGATGGCATTCTTGTGGTCAGGGAAGCTGAAAAAGTCTTGAGATTTGGCATAGAGAAAGGCTGGATAGGTTTCGTCGAGCGGTTCGACTGAGCGAATGGTGTAACAAATCTCAATCCCGTTACGTTTGAATACCCGATAATCTGGGTGATTCTCCAGTCGTTTTACTGCCTCCAAATCAGCATCATTAAGGCTGTTGGGGAGTGCGATCGCAAACTGGGAGATGTGGACAAAATCCGACCCTTCTATAGGCTCAATCGCTACTAGAGCAAGGATTTCAGCCAGCTCGCATTTATCCTTCTGGAAGGTTGGATCGCCTCCGAGGTCTTGGGCGAGTTTCCCGATCGCGTATCGTTTAGAGTCCACCTCAACCAAGAAGGTTTGGGGGTCTGGTTTCAGTCGCTTCCATTGATACTCTGAGCATTCTTTGATGCATGAGGGGATGCACTGAACCACACCTGAAGCATCAACCCATTTGAGAAAACGATTTCCACCATCAAAGACCACTCGCGATCGTATGTGTTCGTTTGGCGGATAGGCGAGTTCGTAGCCGGACGGATAGGAGTGTCCGTTCTGCGGCGTGATATTTTCAGTTTTCATGGTGCTGTAAGTATTGATTTAGCGTTGTTTGAGGTGCTTTACGAGAGGAAAACAACCTAGAATCCTGGTTGTCCGCAGTAAGGCGTTTTACGTTTGCCTCTGTTCGTTGGGCGTCTATGGTTGCTATAGTAGTCGCATAGTTTAGAACTTGTCAATAAAATTAGATATGAAGTTCTAAACTCTGATGAAAAGCATTGTTACTCCGTAGGGAAAGGTTAGACAATCGGGATATATTTGTAGTAAAAGAACTAAACTTTACTGCAAAATGCCTACAAACCTGCCAAAAGTTATGACCTACCTTACCCCTGAAGACAAACAGGAGCTAAAGGAGTGGGCGGCAGAAGAGACTCGATCAATGGCGGCTCAAGCAAGGTGGATCATCGAGCAAGCCTTGAAAGAGCGTAGAAAACAAAAACAGGAGGAAAGTTAACAATCCAGACTTAATGATGAAAACCGCGAGCGCAACCCCCCCTTGTGCCAGTGGCGGGAAAAGTGTCACAATCAGCGCGAGCGCAACCCCCCCTTGTGCCAGTGGCGGGAAAAGTGTCACAAGGCAAAAAGGCTGACAAATGATGACAGGTTTCGAGATTCTCAACACCTGTTGCTCTACTGAAAAGAAGGGGGCAAAATAAACCGCGATCGAACCTATAATTAATGTCCATAACAAATTCTGGGAATTTTTAAGATATGCGAGCGTATCCTGACATTTCAATCAAAAACTTGATCAAACCTGAATCCATGCCAGCCTCCAAATATCGCGACAAAGAAATCGCGACCTCAAGTCCGGAAAATCCCACTGCATACGGGCGCAAGCTTGTCTTTATGCTAAAGTTCAGTAAGTACGCTGATACCACTAAGATTGGAGGATACTATCTAATGAAAAAGCATGAAGTCCGGGCTATGTTATCGCGTTCTATAATTTTGAAGCTGGATGAACTCCGAGAGATCTACGATGGCGCACCCCGATCTGTGGTTTTAGCGATCGCGATCAGGAAACTCTTTGAGCTTGAACAGGGACAAAAAGAAGCCGCCCCTACAAGGGAGGCGGCTTGATGTTTGATCAGTGCGAGAGACTACCAATTCATCTAGCACTGTAAATTTTCACAATTCAATCCCCAATAAGCTGAAACCGTGGCGTAAACACGGTTTTACCTGGATAAAGAGGGGATTTTGTACACGCCTATGGGCAAGCGAAGCACCATAGGCACTCAAATAGGTTCTTTCAATCCCTATCGACACATGATCAATTAGATCAATTAGATCAATTAGATCAATTAGATCAATTATGTCAAACAATAGTAAAAAATACCAGCCACTAGGGGTTGGTGCGATCGCGTATATCGCCACCCTCTACACTCAGCATCGCCTAACCGATGCCCTAGAATGCCTCGAAATCTGCGGACTGCATGGTGAATCCGCCCTTGCTCCATTTGGAATCATCGAGGAGGTGGCGTGATGTACACGGAAATCAAAGAATTCAGCATTTTAGACCACCTTGACAAGCTCACCCCTACCAAAGGAAAGAATAAGTACATTTGTCCGGTCTGTGGTGGAAACGACTTCGCGATAAGTAAAGATGGCGCGTACCACTGTTTTAACGGCGACTGTGATCCAAAGGATATCCGGGAAGCGATCGCGCCATGGGACGAGGTGAAACGCGAAAACCCAACGCGGCGAGTAATTCCGGCACCACGGCGATCCAAGCCAAAGCCAAAGCCAGCGCCAATCCCAGAGGGCAAGATTAAACTAGCCCGACTTTCAGGAGAGATAACGCACCCCGAAAGGCAGCCATTGGTCTGGGATGAGGCGACAGACGCTCTAAAGTACATCGTCAAACAAGAGGCAGAGGAAGAGAAAATCCCCTTAGAGAGCTTAAAACATAAGTGCACGATAACTCGATACCCATACTCCTCAGCCCAATGGGTAACACGAATCGACTACCCCTACCCCGAAAAGCCCAAAGGCTACTGGAAAACTCTCCGCCCCTTCCACTTAACAAAAGATGGTGTAGAGAAAATTGGAAAGGGCAACCACTCCTGGGATGCTTATCGATTTGCCGAGGTACTCCACTGCGCGGGTCAATGGGCGCTAGTGGTTGAGGGCGAAGGCTGTGTAGAATCAGCTCGTTTTCTGGGGTTAGCCTGCTTTACCTTCCAAGGCGGATCTTGGTCGGATAAAGATATCGAGACAGCCGTAAAAACCTTTAAAAAAGCCAAAAAAGGGGGTATAGCTTATCTCCCTGACAACGATGATGCAGGATTCAAGAAAGCCGAAAAGCTTAAAGAGGTCTGCTCAAAAATCGGAGTGCCATTTTTTCGTATAAACCCAACTGACTTATGGGCAGATATACCCGAACATGGGGATATTGCTGATTGGGTAAAATGGGGCATGGAGCAAGGCTGGGATAAGGAAGAGTTCGTCAGGCGACTGGAACAGCAATTCAATGCTGCGGCTGATGCTGCCAAGGAGGAACAGTCTGCCGATACCAAGGAAGCCTCAGAGGAATGGGATGGCGGGATTGAGATTCCCGATTCCTTAAATCCCAAACAGACATTCCTGCAATTCACGCTAGATACTTTATACGGCGACAAACCTTGGATTTGCGTCAATAATAAACTGTATTGCTGGACTGGGACTTATTACGAGTATATAGAGGATGGGAGTGAGCTTAAAAGGCTGTCCGACTGGGCTAATTCCTACCCAGAGTATGATAAAAAAGGCAAACGGATCTATCCCTATGCCAAGCCTAGCTGCGTCCAGGAGGCGCTGAATTGGATCAAGCTGCGGTTATGGGTTAGCCCTAAACTGATCAATCCGTCCGGGTTAAACTGCACCAATGGTGTTCTACAGATTAACTGGGAAGGCGGCGAACCAAACTGGAAGTTAATCCCGCATGATCCAGCTCTCTACTACACTTATGAACCCCTGATCAAATACGATCCAGATGCCGATAAGTCAGCTTGCTCACGCCTGCTTGAAGTCCTCGACCCACAAGAGCGCGATATTTTCCTCAAGACCGTTGGCGCATCCCTAGACCTTGCCACAGTTCGCAAATTCAAGGGGCGAACAGTGAGAGGGTTAATCATGAAAGGACACGGGGCAAACGGGAAGGACACCCTTCGCGAAGCCGTCAGCCTGATGTATGGTCGAACTGGATTAACCTCATGTACCCTTTCAGACTTTGCCAGTTACGATAACGGGCGCAAATTCCCCCTGGCTCGTTTACGCCACTCGCGGGTGAACTGGGCATCGGAAAACGCCAACACAACTCGACTCGATAAAATCCAAAGTCTTAAAGCCTTCATCACTGGCGACCCGTTGAGTGCTGAAGCCAAGGGACGGGATGAGGATGAATTTATACCATCCGGGATTGCTCTGTTCAACGCGAATGATACGCCCAAGCTCCAGGGGACTATGGAGGCGATCGCGTCGAGGTATGCGGTTCTGACTTTCAATAAGACTTTCAAGATAGGAGCCAACCCCGAACTGGGTGAAGTGGAAGCCGATCCACGGTTCAAGTATGACCCAGATTTTCTCTCTTATGAAGTCCTGCCAGCGTTCCTCAACAGCGTCCTAGATGCCCTACGACGGCTGATGAGCGAGGGCATAGACTACTCATGCACCAAAAAGGCTTTAGAGGATATCCAGGCTGAGAATTCCCATCTATTCCAGTTCGCCCAAGACACCGGACTGGGCTACAACCAGACCTGTATTTTAACGGCGGGGGAACTCTGGGTAATGCTGGAGCAGTGGTATCTAAACAACGGAACCCTGACTTATGAAGAATCCAGCACAGGCAAGCAAAAACCTGTCTGGATGGAGCAGGCTAATCCTTACGATCGCAACATCAAGGGAGCTAACCAAGTCCTAGGACGATTCCAAAAACTCTTCCCAAAAGCCAAGCGGGTGAGTATCCCTCATCCCAATGGCAGCAAGAAAAATGTACCAGCACTGAAGGGACTTGGGTTTAACTCCGGTGGTGGCGGCGACGGTGGTCAACCCACCCCAATTCCACCCCAACCCACCCCAATTCCACCCCAAGACCCACCCCAAAAAACAACGGAAAATCAAGGGTTCCACCCCACCCACCCCAGTTTTTCCCATCCCTGCGAAAAAAATGAAAAAACTGAGAACCCCTCTACTGATCCTGGCAATGTCAATCTAAAAAATAGTGATGACTCCCAAAGTTTGGGGTGGGTGGGGTGCGATGCCCAAAAATCAAGGGTTCCTGGGGTGGATAACTGGGGTGGAACTGGGGTGGAAAATGACAAAACTGGGGTGGGTGAGACAGTCGAGGCTGACTCAGATGCGATCTCGGATGCGTGTTCTCCAGAAAGTATCGCTCCCACTCCAACCGATGGACTTGAGCAATGGCTGGCTGAGGATAACCTCTTATCCATGGCTACCGATTTGGAACTCTGCGAAAGTAAAGAAGTGTTGGAGGAACTGCGGAAGATTTACCCCCGTGAAGCGCTCGCAGAAGCCGCGAAGCTTTTGCCTGATGCGAAGCGCTCAGTCATCAAAACTTGTGTTCATGAGCTAAACGGGGACAAAACATCCCCAGATGCGTTCGCGGAGCGTGTTCAGTCAGAACGTATCGCGGTAGCCGAGACTCAGCCGGATGCGACTCCGACAGTTAAACTCGCGATCGGGACAAAAGTTCGCCTGAATCTCCCCGGCAGCGTCCGGCACAAAAAACAGGGAATTATCATCAGGAGCCAAGAGCAAAACCTGGTTGTCAGGTTTGATGATTATGAGTTGCGGAAAGACCTGCGGGAGATGGAATGCCGTCTATCATGGCTGACCACCGACCTCGAATCTCCCCTGCCGGACAAAGCCGAACCGCAGCCAAAGCCACCAGCACCGCCGCAAATAGTTAAACCCAAACCCGAACCAGTTCATGAACCGGTGCCGACATCTTATGATGACGTGATTTCAGCCATCGACATCGAACTAAACCGCCTGGGATGGACGATAGAGCAGGCGAAAACCTGGCTGAACGGAAAGTATAGGGTGCGATCGCGGCAGCTTCTCAGCGACGAGCAATTGCTAGACCTCCTGGAGACTCTCAAAGCGATGCCAACCGATACTCCCATCGCTAAGCAGTGCATCATCAAGTGCATTGACGAAGCCTGTTATAACGGGAAACTAAAAGAGGTAGAGGGAATGCTCATTGATGAGCCTTCTCCCCCGGTTCAAACTTTCTGGCGATTTCTGATCGAGAAGACTGGGCAGTTAATTCCCGTTCATGATCCAGATTATTGGGAATTGATCGAGGGATTTTAGGGGGTGCGATCGCTGACAAATGCTGATTGATTTGTCAGTTGCGATCGCGCCCGGACTGGCGCAGAAGGATGCGATCGCAACTGACACAAGTCAGCTCCGAGTCAGCTCCGAGTCAGGCAGTCACCAGGCTGACTGCTGACTTTCCATGAAGTGGCACAGGGATAATGGCAGCGGGAGATGAACTGGCACACTCGGAGGATGCGATCGCTGCTAAATGCTGACTGATTTTTCAGTTGCGATCGCGGGTGTCAGATTTCAGGTGTCGGACTGGCGCAACCGATCTGATCACATTCCAGGCAGTGTGTTGGGTCGCGTCAAAGCTAAGTCAGCCCTGAAGTCATGGTCAGGACACCGGAAGGCGGTACAGGTTTTAATTGAAACTCTATGCTTCTATTATGCACGACGGATTAGAAAACTTTGGATTCCCCTGAATCCCTATCAGGAATTTCAATTCTATACTTCTATTATGTATGACGGATTAGAAAACTTTGGATTCCCCTGAATCTCTATCAGGAATTGAAACTGGTGCTAAGTACTGTTATCACAATACATAAAAACTGATTATCGAGAATTCCGGCGATCGCGGAAAAAACACCCAAACAAAACTTATAACTCAATAACCCCAAAGCTATAAGCTAGGCTACGCGGTTCCCCTAGTCGAAAAGGCTGGAAGCCTTAATAAATCGCCATTTCGCCATTAAAAGCGGCTGTCACCGGGGAATATTACTGAAAAGCAATCAAGCTTTGGCAAAGTCTTTGTAAAAAGGCAAGCGATCGCTAATTTTTGACCTGTAAAGTGGGCATACTGGGTAAAGACACCTTACAAAGCTAGCGCAAATGGACTTGATTGACCAAATTAAATCTATCTGACTGACAGGGTGGATGGCGTACCGGATGTTTTATCCTGGGCAACAGCCAGTATGAGGATATGCTATGAAATTTTTAGGAGTATAGTGGGCGTTTAATGTTTGAGCAGGCGTTTAAGAATCTAGATGATACCCTCCGACGCGAGGCGGGTTGCACCACTGAGCTTGACTACACAGAACAAAGTTCGTGGCTGCTGTTTCTCAAGTATTTGGATGATTTGGAACGGGCGCGATCGCAAGCTGCTATCTTAACGGGAAAGCCTTATACTTTCAGTATTGATGAGCCGTATCAGTGGAGTGCGTGGGCAGCCCCCAAGAATGAGAAGGGTGAGATTGACCATAATGTAGCACTGACGGGGGACGATTTACTGGAGTTTGTCAATGGCGAACTTTTTCCCTACCTCCAGAAGTTTAAGCAGAGTGCTGAGAGTCCGGACACTATTGAATATAAGATTGGTGAGATTTTTGGCGAGATTAAGAATAAGTTTCAGAGTGGGTACAACCTGCGCGATGCTTTGGATGAGATTGATGAACTGCGCTTTCAGACTCAGGATGAGAAACATGAGCTTTCCCATCTGTATGAGGCGAAAATCAGGAACATGGGGAATGCGGGGCGCAATGGTGGGGAGTATTATACGCCGCGTCCATTGATTCGTGCCATGATTCGGGTGGTGAAGCCGCAGATTGGTGAGAGGATTTATGATGGGGCGTGTGGTTCGGCGGGGTTCTTGTGTGAGTCTTATGAATATTTGCGCCAGCAGAAGCTGACGACGAAGCAACTGGAGACGCTAGAGAAGCACACGCTCTACGGTAAGGAGAAAAAGAGTCTGGCTTATGTCATCGGTATCATGAATATGATTTTGCATGGCATTGATGCGCCGAATATTGTCCACACGAACACGCTCACGGAGAATGTTAATGATATTCAGCCGAAGGATCGGGTGGATGTGATTCTGGCTAACCCGCCGTTTGGGGGGAGTGAGCGCAAGGAAATTAAGGAGACGTTCCCGGTTAAAACCAGTGAGACGGCATTTCTGTTCTTGCAGCATTTTATCAAGATGCTCAAGCCAGGGGGTAGAGCCGCCGTGGTGATTAAGAATACGTTTCTCTCGAATGCGGATAATGCGTCACGGGCGTTACGGGAGGAACTGTTAACCAATTGTAATCTGTACACAATTCTGGACTGTCCTGGGGGAACGTTTATCGGTGCAGGGGTGAAAACGGTGGTATTGTTTTTTGAGAAGCGTGATCCGCAGTGGGGAGTAGGGCAGAGTCAGGAGGCGAACGGACAGTTAAGTATGCTGCCGATGGCGACGGAGCGGATTTGGTATTACCAACTTGATCCAGGGCGCAGTTTGGGTAAGACGAATGCGCTTAATGATGATGACTTAAAAGAGTTTGTGGAGTTTCAGGAATCCTTTAAGGAGTCGGAGAAGTCGTGGTTGGTAGATGTGGCGGATGTGGATAGGGAGACGTTTGATCTGTCGGTGAAGAATCCCAATGCACCGGAGGAAGATCCGCTGCGAGAGCCTTGGGAGATTTTGGAGGAGATTGCGGCTTTGGATGCTGAGAGTGCGGAGATTTTAGCTGATATTGGGGGGATGGCTGGTTTCGGCTTCGCTCAACCAGCCCCATATAACTGAGTCAATGAGGACTTAGCTGAGGGCTGAGCGTAGTCGAAGCCCGAAGTCCGATCACTAGGGAAGGAGATAAGTTGGAAATGCCCTATATGTATATCCTCGAATGTTCGGATGGTTCTTTCTATACAGGAAGCACAAAGGATTTACCTCGACGTTTATGGCAACACCAAAACGGTTTAGGGGCAAATCATACAAAGAAAAGATTACCTGTAAAGTTGGTTTATGCAAAGTATTATGATTATGTAGCAGATGCGTTTTATCGAGAAAAGCAGGTGCAGGGGTGGAGTCGCAAAAAAAAAATAGCGTTGATGAATAGTGACTGGGACAAACTTCATATTTTGGCAGAATGTCAGAATGAATCACATTATCAGAGAGGAGAACATTCAGTTGGTAGTTGATAGTGGAGAGTTAGTCGCTAATAGTTGGCAAATAAAAAGTCTAGGAGATATTTGCGAAAATCTTGATAGTTATAGAGTTCCTATTACAAAGTCCAAGAGAAAATCTGGTAGTATTCCATATTACGGTGCGTCAGGTATTGTGGATTATGTGGATGATTATTTATTTAATGAAGATTTACTATTGGTATCTGAAGATGGCGCGAATCTTTTAGCAAGAACTTATCCGATAGCATTTTCTATTAGTGGGAAGTCCTGGGTAAACAATCATGCCCATGTTCTTAAATTTGCCAATATATCAACTCAGACTTTTGTGGAATATTATCTAAATTATATTTCACTGGAGTCATATATTAGCGGAGCAGCACAACCGAAACTTAATCAACGAAAGCTCAACTCTATACCTGTCCCCCTTCCCCCACTCCCCGAACAGAAGCGGATTGTGGCGATACTGGATGAGGCGTTTGAGGGAATCGATCGCGCGATCGCAAACACCGAGAAAAACCTCGCCAACGCCCGCGAAATCTTTGAAAGCTACCTAAACGCGGTCTTCACTCAGAAAGGCGACGGATGGGTAGAAAAAACACTGCATGAAGTCTCTATTGAATTTGGTAGAGGAAAATCTAAACATCGTCCTCGAAATGATAAAAAACTTTATGGTGGTCAATATCCTTTTATTCAAACGGGGGATGTTCGCCATTCAAAACACATCATTACCAAATATTCGCAAACATACAATGAATTAGGATTAGCCCAAAGTAAATTATGGTCGAAAGGAACTGTCTGTATCACAATAGCTGCAAACATTGCTGAAACAGCAGTTTTAGACTTCGATGCTTGTATCCCTGATAGCATTATTGGATTTGTTGCAGACAACACGAAAGCAAACAATATGTTTGTAGAGTATATGCTTCAAGCCTTCAAGATTGAGCTACAGAAAAAAGGAAAAGGTAGCGCACAAGACAATATAAATATGGGGACTTTTGAAAATCAACTCTTTCCTTTTCCAGATGTCGAAATTCAAGCATTTTTAGTTTCTAAACTTGATGCTTTGTCGGAAGAAACCCAACGCCTCGAAGCCATCTATCAACGCAAACTCGAAGCCCTGCAAGAACTTAAACAATCCATCCTGCACAAAGCATTTACCGGAGAACTCACCAACCCTTCGACTAAGCTCAGGGTAAACCCCACCATCAAGGAGGCTGCTGCGTGAGCGAGATTGAGCCAGTCACAACCGAGGAACTGTTCAGCGAAGTCAAAGCCTTAATCGACGCAGCCAAACAGCGCGTCGCCGTTACCGTTAACGCTGAACTTACCCTCCTCTACTGGCACATTGGACACCGCATCCATACCCAAATCCTCAACCAAGACCGCGCTACCTACGGCAAACAAATCATCAGCACCCTCGCCCAACAACTCACCCAAACCTACGGTAAAGGCTGGAGCGAGAAACAACTCTGGCATTTTGTCCGCTTTGCCGAAACCTTCCCAGAGCGAGAGATTGTCTCCACACTGGGGAGACAATTAAGCTGGACACATCTCAAAACCCTGATGTACGTTGATGATGAACTGAAACGCGACTTTTATCTCGAACTGGCTCAACTCGAACGCTGGAGTGTCCGCCAATTAAGAGAGCGCATTGACTCCATGCTCTACGAACGCACCGCCCTTTCCCGTAAACCAGAAGACACCATCCGCCACGACCTCGACCAACTGCGGAAAACCCGGCAAATTTCTCCCGATTTATTGCTGAGAGACCCCTATATCCTCGACTTCCTCCAACTCAACGACCGTTACTTAGAAAAAGACCTCGAAGACGCCATCCTCCGCGATATCGAGCAATTTCTCTTGGAACTGGGGGCGGGATTTACCTTTGTCGCTCGTCAGAAAAAGCTACAGATTGACGATGACGACTTCTATCTTGATCTGCTTTTTTACAACCGCAAACTCAAACGCCTCATCGCCATTGATTTGAAACTGGGTAGCTTCAAAGCCGAATACAAAGGACAAATGGAACTGTACCTACGCTGGCTTGCCAAATACGAACAAGAACCCGATGAAAACCCACCCCTCGGTATTATTCTCTGTGCTGGCAAAAAGCAGGAACAAATTGAACTCCTGGAACTTGACAAAAGCGGGATTCATGTCGCGGAATATCTCACCGTCCTACCGCCTAAAGCCGTGCTACAAACCAAACTACAACAAGCCATTACCGATGCTCGCCAGCGATTTGCTGCGGCTCACCCAACATCTGCGGAGGACAACCCCCAATGAACGAAGCCGAAACCAGAGCCGAACTGATTGACCCCGCCCTCCGTGCTGCGGGTTGGGGTGTAGTAGACGAAAGCCGTATCCGTCGCGAAGTCATCGCCCCCGGTCGCCTGATTGGAGGGGGAAGACGCGCCCCGGCTAAATACGCCGATTATGTCCTAACTTACCGCAACCAAAAACTGGCTATCATCGAAGCTAAGGCGCGAGACAAACCCTACACCGAAGGCGTTCAACAAACCAAAGACTACGCCGACCTTCTCCAAGTCCGCTACGTCTACGCCACCAACGGCGTGCAAATCTACCAAATCGATATGCTCACTGGAGTAGAGCAGGATGTTGACCATTATCCCACCCCCGACGAACTGTGGGATATGACCTATAGTGAAGAGAACCAGTGGCGAGATCGCTTTGCTGTCATCCCCTTTGAAGACAAAAGCGGAACCTGGGAAGCCCGTTATTATCAACATATTGCCATTACCAGAGTATTAGACGCGATCGCCAATAACGAAAACCGCATCCTCCTCACCCTCGCCACCGGAACCGGAAAAACCTGCATCGCCTTCCAAATCGCCTGGAAACTCTTTCACAGCCGTTGGAACCTCCGAGGGTTGAGCGAAGCCGAAACCCGTCAACCCAGCCGTCGCCCCCGCATCCTCTTTCTCGCAGACCGCAACATCCTCGCCAACCAAGCCTTTCTCGACTTTTCCGCCTTCCCAGCCGATGCGTTAGTCCGGATTGACCCAGAAGCGATCAAGAAAAAAGGCAAAGTCCCCAAAAACGGTAGCATCTTTTTCACCATCTTTCAGACCTTCATGACCGAAACTGGGGGCGATGAGGAACCCACGCCCAACTTCGGCGAATATCCCCGCGACTTTTTTGACCTGATTATCATTGATGAATGTCACCGAGGCGGAGCGAACGACCAAAGCACCTGGCGAGGTATCCTGGAATACTTCTCCCCAGCCGTCCAACTCGGTCTCACCGCCACCCCCCGTCGCGATATCAACGCTGTCACCTACGACTATTTCGGCAAACCCGTTTACGAATACTCCCTCGCCGCAGGTATCGAAGACGGCTACCTCACCCCCTTCAAAGTCCACCAAATCCAAACCAATCTGGATGAATACGTTTACAGCGAAGAAGACTTTATCAGTGCTGGAACTATCGACACAGAAAGGGTCTACACCGAAGCCGACTTTAACCGTATCATTGAAATGCGACCCCGCGAAGCCCATCGCGTGCGAGTCTTCATGGAAGCCATTAACCAGAACGAGAAAACCCTGGTTTTTTGTGCTACCCAAGACCACGCCCTGATGGTACGCGACCTAATTAACCAAATGAAGATTAGCAGCGACCCCAACTACTGCGTGCGCGTCACCGCCAACGATGGAGCCTTGGGAGAACAACAGCTTAAACAATTCCAGGACAACGAGAAAATCATCCCGACTATCCTGACCACCTCTCAAAAGCTTTCAACTGGGGTCAATGCGCGGAACGTTCGCAACATCGTATTAATGCGCCCCATCAACTCTATGATTGAGTTCAAGCAAATTATCGGTCGGGGAACTCGTATTTTTGAAGGTAAGGATTATTTTACCATTTATGATTTCGTTCGCGCCCACGAGAACTTTAACGACCCCGAATGGGATGGACCACCCCAAGAACCCCCCACAGGTATCACACCCCGACCCCGACGGGATACCATTGAGGGAGGTCGTTCCCAACCTTCAGAAGTATCCCGCCAACGCCCTGAAAAAATCGTCGTTCAACTCGCAGACGGTAAAGAGCGCAGTATTCAAAGCACCACTCAAACCACCTACTGGAGTCCCGACGGCAAACCCCTGTCAGCCACCGAATTCGTGCAACGCCTCTATGGAGAACTCCCCAACCTCTTTCAAGATGAAGCCGAACTGCGCCAAATCTGGAGTCGCCCGGATACTCGCCAAGCGCTGTTAGCCGGGTTAGCCGAGAAAGGCTACGGCGAAGACCAAATCGCCGCCATCCAAAAGATTGCTGATGCCGAGAATAGCGATGTCTTCGATGTTTTGACTTTTATCGCCTACGCCAAACCCCCGTTAAGCCGTCGAGAGCGCGTCATTGCTCATAAAAGCCTGATTTTCTCCCGCTACACCGGGAAGCAGCAGGAGTTTCTCGACTTTGTGTTAGACCAGTATATCCGTGAGGGGGTAGGGGAACTCAACCAGGATAAGTTACCAAAACTCTTAGAACTAAAGTATCACAGCATTAATGATGCTATCTCCGAACTCGGAGACGTTAGGCAAATTCGTTGGTGGTAAGTTGCTATGGGTAAAAGGACTGGAGTACATCAGCTTTAGCGCGATCGCTCTTTTAACCGAATCACCAACCAAGTGAATAGGGCGGCTAAAATAGCGGTACTGAGGCTGTAGACCAAGGGAATTGCTGGTTCTAGCCAGGGTGGTTGGATTTTTAGGGAATGGGTGAGGACAGACCGAACTGGATCATTTTTTCCCTCGCCTAATTTATTCAGAGACACAACCATAGAACCTGCGGCTAGCCCTACGCCGACAATTGCGACAGTATTTTGGAACGTGCGATCGCGCTGTGCCTGATCCAAATTTGTGATTCCATAAATCGAATTAATTAATTCCTCCAATAGAATCAAGCCAGGACTTAATCCCTCATAGTCTTTTTCTACTTGTAACATATATTTGTTACTAAAATCTTGCCTAAACTTATCCAAAAAAGTAAAATCATGAGGAGATAAAAAGTCAAGAATTGAGTTAGGAAGTGACTGCCAATCTAAAGACCTTAAATTCCATCCCCATAAAGTTAAGTAATCATAATCTGAGATAGCTTTTTCCTGGGTTTCTTTCCTGGCTTTCTCCTGAATAACCTTAACTCGTCTCTCATAATTTAATAAGTTAACTTCCATTGTCCGAATCTGATCAGCCAATTGATTTAAGTCAATAGAATAGTGATACAGCATTTCTCAGTCTAGTGAGGTACAGTAGCAACAATGAGTAAACCATCCTTTGATGTCATCTAAAGAAACTT
>NZ_JBKHUP010000106.1:0-24312 GCF_046565525.1 Coleofasciculus sp.
TAACTCGATTGATATCGGTTGCTGTTAAGTCTGGTACTTCTACCTCCATGCTCACCAATAAGTAGTAAGCCTTGGTAGGTTTCGAGTACCAGAGCTTTGCTGCTCCGATTTTGGCTACTCCAGAATTAATCATTTCAAGGTGCTTGGAGTAGCCATGATAATTCACCTTGATTCGACCATCTAAAGTGATGACACTTACTTTCTGGTTTTTAACAAACGAGTAGTCACGCTGATAATTTAATGTGCAGGTACGAGAAACATATTTGGGTGGTTTATCCAGTCCTTTGTATCGCTTCTTGGTACGTCCAGCTTTTATCGCCTCCTCATTTTGTTTCAGTTTTGTCCGCAATGACTTGTATGTTGCCCCTACTTGGCGGGGAACGTTACAAGCCATCTGCGACGGGAGTCTAAACTTCTCCCGCAACGTGTAATAAACCTCCTTCTGTATCTTGGTGCCGTTGTAGGTTTTACCCATCTCAAAGGCAACGCCAGACGCGAAGTTCAGGGCATCTCTATACGCCAAAGAAGCCACTCGAAGCATTTGTTTTTGCTCCGGAGTGACTTCTAGTTTTAGTTTGGCGGTTAGGGTTTGCCACATGACTGAGGCTTACGACTTTCATCTATATTATCATAGTCGTAAGATTTGGGTATGGTATTGGACGGCTCCATACTTCCGCCGTCCCGCCATTCCTCTCCCACCTGCGCTTTGTGAGCTGTTGGCGAAGCCTTCGGGAAGGGTACGCTCACTCGCTTTTCAGAGGGGGAATCCTGGCGAATTTTGTTGAACAATTTAAAAGGGAATGTCCAATAAGTCAGCGACTTGCCCTTTGCCGTTACCATTAGTGCTGTTGCTATTACCGCCAGCAATTGCTGTCAGTTGGGGTGGAGTGGGGGACACGGGTTGAACGGGTTGGGTCTGGGTGCTGCCTTGGCGAATGATTTCGGCATTGGTGATGGTGAAAGCGACTACTTTTTGTTTGTAGTCTGCTTTCTCAACCACATTCATATTGAGTCGTCCCAAGCCCAAGACAACTGCACCCACTCCGGCTTCATTTAAAGCCACAGCACAGTTACCGTAGCTGGTAAACTGAAGTGGAGCCATTTGAATTGAGCCGCGATCATAAAACTGAAACGTACACTTGCCCCAAACGTGAAGTGTCCCCTCTTGCGTATGGCTGGCATTGAGAGAATCGATGCGGATTTTTTGGGTCGTGTGGTTCATTGTGCGTTTCCTTTTGCTGTGTTTTTGGTCACGAAAGCGGTGCGTAGCACCACATTTGGAATTCCCCAAAGCGGTGACACCCATCCCGCAATCCCGTGGCGTTGTGGGAAACAGGATGGGTGAAGGTTAGAAGTCAGTGCCGTTATAATAGTCATCACTAGGGGAGGCTGATGAGTCAGCATCTTGAGACTTGGCACTTAATAGTTGCAGCCGATCTACTTTGATAATGGGCTTAGTGCGTTGTTCGCCAGAGTTGCGATCGCTCCAAGTCTCCAGCTTCAAAGACCCAGTAACACCAATCAAGCTGCCCTTGCTGGTATAGTTGGCAGCGACTTCGGCTGTTTTGCCCCAGAGTTCGCAAGTAAACCAATCGGGCTGTTCATCCCGCGCGGTCTGGCGATCTACTGCCAGAGACAGTTTGACCAACACGCTGCCAGAGGGAAAGTAGCGGGTTTCGGGGTCTTGTCCGAGGCGACCGACTAAGCTAACTGAATTGATGAGAGACATGGGTTAAATCTCCTAACTTTTTTGTCACTGCCTGCCGCCCGATAGGGCGAAGTTCAACTTGTCCCATCCCCCAACGGCTAGATACAGTTGATGGGATGGGTATTGAATTCCTAGAGCTCTGCGGCACTTACTTGTCCTACCAGGGCGGCGACCAACTGCTCGGTATCCATTTGGCTGCGACCCTGAATGCGGAAACGTTTAGCCAACTTTTTCAGGCGAGTTTTGCTCAAGCCTTGGAGTTGCTCTGTGGATGCCCACGTCTGTGTGGGAGTTCCTGGGGGTAGCAGTAGCATGGGTGTTGCTTTGCTAGGGGCAGAGGCTGTGACAACTGGGGCGACGGGGACATCAGCTTCTTTCAGTGGTTCGTCCCAAGGGTCAGCAATAGCGGGTGCTTCAGCAGGGGGCTTGACCAGCAGTTTCAAAGCTGTTTTTGGCAATACTTTGAAACTCAGAACAGACCGCTGGGTGGCGCGGTCTGTGTGGGTATTGAATTTGGCACCAAGCTGTCTGAGCTGTTTGGCTAGGTCGTTGAGTTGGCTAAATTCAACAGTAAAGGTGGGAAGTGATTGGGTGTAGGTCATGAGTTTTTTACCTCATTTTTTGATACATATTTCACTGAATACGCCTGTGAAGGCGCTGTATCAAACCCCTGCATGAGGGTAACTTCCCAAACCAGTCTGGATTGCGCTAGCTTAAGGAGATAGTTTCGGGCGTTCTCTAGGTGTTGGATGATACTGGGTTGATGGTGGAGTTCCCAGTAGCAGTGTTGTAAGTAATCGATTAACCAAAGTTGGGTCTGTGCATCCAGGGTTTTGTCGATAAAAAAAGCTAGTTCTAAGGCTTGACGGGTGGTTAAGGGCAATTCGGTGAGGGCGCGTCGCAAATCTTGGGGAATGCAATTGAGTTGATTGAAAGATGCGATGGCTTTTCCAGGACTCCCCCAGGAAAGTTGCAATAGCGTATTGTCTGCCAAAATCTCCCCATGGCCAGTCTGCTGCAAGACCCGTTTGGTATCGCCTCGGGATAGGGAGCGGAAGGGGACGTGGGTGCAGCGGGAAACAATTGTGGGCAGTAAGGAGTGAGTCGAGGAAGCTGTCAGAATTAAGGTGGCACGACCCGGTTCTTCTAGGGTTTTGAGCAGGGCATTAGCCGCTGAGTCAGCCAGGGTGTCAGCTTGCTCAATGACCACAATAGACCGGGAGGCTTCTAAGGGCGGTCGGGAGAGGAATTTGACAATTTCCCGGACTTGCTCGATTCTAATTTGGGGAGGTTTTTTGAACTCCAATTTTTGGGTATGGGCTTCTGTTGTGGTTACCAGGTTGCCTTGATGCAGGTAGGTCGGTTCTACCCACAGCAGGTCGGGGTGGTTGCTTTTGTGTAAACGTTCGTTGAGGAAGTTGGTGGTGGGGAAGCCATTAGACAGAGCGATGGCAAAGCATTGGGCGACTAGGCGCTTACCGACGCCGGCGGGTCCGGCAAAGAGGTAGGCGGGGGCGATGCGGTTGGTGGTAATTGCTCCTTGTAATAGGGCGATGGCTTGGTCTTGTCCGACGATTGGGTCGAAAGGGTCAATTAGCGATTCGTCGGGGTCTCCGGGGTCGGGAAAAAATTGAAGAATGCTCATGGTAAGAAATTCACGCTTGGGCTAACGCCGAGCTTCGCTATTCAATCAACTCGAAGGCACGACAGCTTATCTGGTCTGAGGTTGGATAGTGAACTACCCAGTTCTACCCCAAGAACTGGGTCAGGTCGCTCCGTGAGTCATTAAATAGCGGGTGTAGCTTGGTGGTGTTGGCGGCTCATTGCGGGGGGGACAAGACTAATAGCAAACCCAGCTTTATAGAGATTAAGCACTAGCTTTTGGTAGTTTTTTCGGTCACATTTAATGATTTGTTGTCCGCTTCGTCCTACTTTTTGGGGTATAATGTGGAGGACGTTTTGAATGGCTAAAGCTGTCTGCTTGTTTAGGCAAATAATTCCACTTTTTGTAAGTTTTAGTTTTAGCATTGGTGAGTTTTGCTCAGGCTATTCGTCACTCGGGTAGCGCGAAAGCGCCTAGAGCGTCAGTCGGTGTAATAGCAGTTAGTGGTCATAAGATGCCCTCGAAGGTTGTGAAGGATCGTAGGGGCTGGCGCAAGTATCTTAGGAGAGTTGGTTACTGATAGCCCTTAAACAAAACCCGCTCTTATTCAAGAAGAAACTAAAACGAGGGGATATTTGGTATATTCATGTTACCATCTTTGGGGATTTAAGTAGATAATTTGATTACTGGACTGGGGTTCGATAACACCGATTCAGTAGTCCTAATAAATCCAGGTTGTAGACAAACACTTAAGCATGAATTCTAATTTTACTGACTTACCTTGTGGATTATCCTGCGAGACTCGCTGTGAGATTCGTAGTAAGATGATCTCGTTGCAAAATTCCCTAACTCTTTTACCCGCAGATGGAGCCACTCAATTAACCAGCACGTTTATTGACACTTATCAGGACTTGTGTCGCTCATCCCGGGATGGAGTTGAAAATTATCCTCCCAGTATAGCTCTCCCGGCGCTTTTTGATTTGGTGTTATCGGCTAAATACGTAGAACGAATGGTTGCAGATGGGGGATGGATTTACTGTGCTGGTAGTGAATTAGATGAGCATCCCTCTTTATATTTTCCATTTCTCAAGACTTGTCCTCGCTGTAGTGTTAAGCGTGGGATCAAGCCATCAGCCAAGTCAAACAAACCGGGTTCGGATGCTATTGGACGAATGGCGGCTGATACGACAATTTTAATTTTATCTGAAGTCGCCCGTCGAATTGCCCCCGATGCCAAGATTGGTAAATCTACAGTTCGTCAAGGAGATATAGATGCTGTAATTTATGATCGGGATATGCTCGCCTTAGTAGAAATTAAGTCGTCACCCTTAGTGGTCTATCCTCTGGAAATTAGACTCACGAAACCGATGACTGAGGTTCGAGAGGGTGAGCTTGTCTCTAAACGAGATCATTCTATGGCAACGGCGTTGATAAGTGAATCCAATTTGTCATTTTATATCCCTCACATTGACTTACGAATTCCATTAAATCACTATACGCCAGACAATTGGCCCTATACACCGCTTACTGAGTTTATTTGCGATCCTCAGAACTTAGCGACTATTCTTTTAGCCTGGAAGCAACTTTACGAGTTGTATATCAATAGCCGCCAGAGAACTAAGAGAAAATCGGTGGATTCGCGTCGGTGGATAATGTGTGGTTGTGGCAGTTCGGTTGATGATTCTAAGAATGCACCAGGTATGGAGCGTACTGATGATATCAAAAAAGGAACATACCAAGTTTTAAAGTTTGGCACCTACTATAAAGAGAAATGTCCACGTCGTCGGATTCGCGCTGTCCTGGCATCTAATTTTTTACCTGAACATGGGTATGCTAGTTACCTGGCTGAAGTACAAGATGTCATTTGGACGAAGGATAAGTATTCTGTGTCTCTACCCGGAGATATTGGATTCGATAACATTGTTGCTTTTGAGGCAGATAGTATTTTCAACTTATATGATGCACTGCTGTGCTTAACCCGTTCTATATACCGGGATGCTGATTTGTATAGAATATTAAGTTTAACCCGGTTAATCGATGAGATGTCTGATGAGTGAGTCAACGGCTATTTTCGTTTTTAAGTTACGTCAAAATATAGCTCTTGAAGGTGATTTGTTACTCGCCCAGATGGAGCTGGATTCGTTTTTGCCAGATAGAGTTCAGGATTTAGTGGAGATTAAAAGCATTATCCCAAACATCCCTGAATTGTCTGAGATTGAAGGGGTGGGACGGTTAGATGCTCATGTTCGGCAAAATGGAAAACAAGGGTATGTCGCTAAGGGTTCACTGGAGCTATTGCCTCACCTGATTCGGCGGGTTTCATTTATTCAACGAATTTATTGTGTTACTCAAGTTTCCCCAAGCACCAAAGCTTTTTTAGTTGATACTATACACCAGGTTGGCTCGATTATTAAGAACCAGGTGGTGGACAATCGCCTGATTATTCAAGCCATCCCTCATTATACTCTGATTGAGTTATCTAAGGTCGTCGCTAATCATTCCCAGGGAGTTGATGATACAAAGCGGAATTTAGACGGATTGGTTGATGCACTGTTGGACAGAGCGGTTAATAAATCGGTGATAAAATTGACCACCCTTGCCTTATCCGCACGGTCTACGACGTCTCATTTAACCCATGATATCCACTATTACAAAGCCAAGTTTTTTCCCCGGATGGTGCGCTCTATCCTCAATAGTTGTACGCCAGAGTTAGGGAAAGGTTGTCATGTCCTTGATAATTTTGTGGGCAGTGGGACAACGCTTTTAGAAGCCTCTATTTTAGGAATTCCTAGTCTAGGACTCGATATTGATCCACTCTCGACCATGATTGCCCAAGCAAAACTGGATGCTGTGGACATGGATAGCGAGTTGTTAGCCACGGAAGCGGCACGTATTATCCAGGCAATAGAGAATAAGATAATCGAAACTCGATTCGGTGGGCGGTGTGACTCCGATGAAATGACGATTATTTTTCCGGATTGGCTGATGAAAAATCGGAAAATGACTGGGGAAATTGCCACGGAGTTAAGCGGGGAAATTAATCGAGTTCAGTCGGCTATTACTGGATCTGATCCACGACTTTATAAGTTGCTTTGTGTACTGATGTCAGATGCGATATCCCGCAAGATTCGGATGCGTTTTATGGGGACGGGGGTTGGACGGTTTTCTCTCACGTTGGCGCAGAAGCCGCTGTTTACTATTTTTACGGATTCTTTAAGGCAATATGTCAAGGTGGCGGCAATGTGTGAATGGTTAAAGCAAATGATTCATTTACGGTTGGCTGATGCCCAGGTGATAGCGGCTGATAGTAAGCATTTGCCGAGTAATTTAGGACAGTTCGACATTTTAGTAACATCACCTCCTTACCTTCCGGCGTCGAGTGGACGGGAGAGTTATGCGAAGGCGCGAGCTTTGTCATTAATTGCATTGGGTCTTGATAATGTAGAGGATTTAATTGACAATTCTATCGGTTCGATGAACGGCAATGGCATAGATGTTGGGGCGTTGACGAATAATGAACGTGACCTAGTGGAGTGGCTGCACAGAGATAAACTACGGCAAATAAAGGCAGAGCCGACAGGCAGATATTTTCTGGATATGCGCCAAGCGTTTGCCGAGATGTACCGGGTTTTACGTCCTGGGGCAAAAGCGGTAGTCATTAGTGGAAAAACTAGCACATTTTATCAATTTAAAACCCGTAAGCCACTCTATGTTGTTAACGTTGCTGAGATCCTCGCTGATGAAGCACAACGGGTTGGATTTGAGGTCGATGCGCTTCACGATATTCAGTTGGATAAGTGTAATCGGAATGCTCGTCCGCGTTCGCTCGATAACTATTACGAGACGTTGATTATGCTGCAAAAGCCTCTGTAACTCAGGATTCATAATTGATAAACTTCCCTAGGGACAAAACTTGAGTCCATTAATTGTCAAGTTTTTTGATCGGCGGACGTTTTGAACTCAATTAGGCAGGTGAATGCCAGATTAGCAGACGTAAGTTCTAATCAGGGTTGGATTGAGAGCAGCAATGCTCAAGGGACAGCCTATGAGTGGATGCATGGAACCGGAAATCAAGAAACTGGTTCCCAATCAAATCATGGAACCCAGTGATATCCCATCAATGCTGGAATTGGAGCATCTAAACTGAAGTTGCCCGAGTAGAATATCGCTTTCTCATGGTTACTGTACTACACTGTGTTAGAAACAGCTATAGTAGGGGGTGACACCAATAGCTACTTGTTGCTCAAATAAATCTTATCGGGATTCAGCCCGGATTTTCATTAACAACTTTCCCAGATGATTTTGCCCGATTCTGGGATTAGAGGGAGTAATGGTGCGCCCATCATAATAGGCGATAACGCCCCAAAATTTGTCCCCCCAATTGTTGTATTCCACAATCTCTGTATCCCCAGTTGCTATCAACTTTTTATACCAACTCGTACCCGGTGCAAACTTAATCCGCAAGGCAAATTCCATAACTGGGAGTTTAATACCTTCCCAGTCAGGACGCCGTTGCAGTTGGCGTCCAAAGCGTTTGGCGACATGGGGAGGCATAGCAGCAATCTGCTTTCGTAATTCAACCTCATGCTTCTGAGTTTTCATTGCCACATAAAAGTTTTCAACCGTGGAGAACAGAATTCCCTGATACTCAAAGGGAGTATCTAACGGCAACATATTGGAAAACCAGTTTTTAATCCAAGGCATTGGTGTTTCCTTGTCATTCAATCGTTCATCCAAGAGAGCCGCTCTTGCTTGACTTAAGGAAAGCAGAGTTCAACGATTTGGCTTTGAACGGCACAGAAGTTAGAGGAACTTTTAAGCGTCACATCAAGTTCCAACAACTGCGCCATGATTCGCTGCAACCGAGGCAGAGAAATACGACTAACTTCCTGGCACAAATAATAGACTCGATTGGGATTGGCAATTTCTGTGTATTTGGCAAGTATTTGGTTGTCGGTTTCTCCTTCTAATGTCAGGAGTTTTACCCACAGCCATTGGCGGAATAAGGTGATGAGAGTCGCAACAACTTTTAGCATTGGCTCATTGCGACTCCTTAACCCAGAAAGCAACTGCAAGGCTTGTGTGGTATCCTCAGTGCGGATAGCTGCGGCTAAGGCTATGGCTGTTTGGGTAGTAATCTCCACAACCTCTTTTACCTGGTTCGCATCTATGGAAGAACCGTTGCTCCAAGTTGCCAGTTTTTCCAATTCGCTGTACAAAAGTCGAGTATCGTTACCCACCGCCGACGCCAATTCTTTGGCAGCCGTGGAGGTGATATCTACTCCTAATTCTTCAGCGGCAGTTTTCACCTGCTGCACTAACGGGTCAGTTTTCCAAGCTGGAATCAGGAAGAATTCCTGAATTTGGGCATATTTTTGCAGGAGTTTGGTGGATTTTAGCCTGCCATCAGGCTTCTTGGTACGAGTCAGCACCAGGGTATTAGACTCCGGGATAGCTGGCAGAATTTGCTCTAACTGCCCTAACATCTGGTCATCCATTGCCTCTAGCATACTGGAATTGGGCAAGACCACTAAGCGATTGCCGTTGCCAAAAGGTGGAGTCATGATGTCCGAAAGCGCTTGGGGAAGGCTTTGGAGTCCCGGAGGATAGTGAGTAACGTTGAACGATTCCCATGGGGGAGAGATGATTTGGGTGCGAAGCTGTTTGATGGCGCGTTCCATTCGGAATTCATCATCGCCAAAATAGATGTGAATTGGCATTTTTCTAATTTAATAAGAGGCGATTTAAATAGGGGGTGCAAAGCTCAACAACCTTCTGGCATTGCTCGACATCAAACATGCCAATGTGGGTTTCTTCAAAGGGTAAGTTCATCTCGATAGACAGCCAGCGATATCCAGCTTTTCTCGCTTCTTTCTTCGTGAATCCCTTCTCCATTTTCCGCTTCCAGAGGGGGTCGAAGCAGGCATGAGCTTTCTGTTTCCAGCGTCGTAATTCAGCATTTGCCAGTCTTCCTAATGCTTGATTTGTTCCCCGATGAACTCCTACCCAGGCTTGGCAGGGACGGCACAGATATATCATGCCGTAGCTTTTGCCGTGGTACACTTGTGCACTGTCTACGAAAATTGTCTCATTGCCACAATAAGGGCAAAAAATTCCGGAAAATAGTTGTTGTTTGTCCATTATCACTCCAATTCCAAATCCCACACCCGGAGGCGGGCAGTTTGCCTTCGGGTAGGGAATAATGGAAATGGTTAAATGTTGAGCTGGCAGAGATCAGCTTGACAATAACCAACTGTAACTTTGATGGGAGTTGGTGTTACGATATTGGCTTGGGCTAAAATCTCTAGAATCCCTTGGTTTTCGCTGTAGTTTTTAATCAACACGAAGTCTTGGGGGATATTGGATTCGGGAACATTGACTGTAGCCGTTGCTATGGGTTCCCCTTCGGTTGATACAAGTCTCAAGCAGACTCCTCCTCCGTGTTCGTAATGTTCTTTTACAACTCGGCATTGACAGCCTATGTAGTTGACAAAAAGGGGAGTATTGGGGGTTTGGTTAGTTGGCATAGTTTCGCTTTTTGCTAATGAGTCACTTAAGGAGTGCGTTAGCACCAAACCCGGCATACATCAGTGGCTAAATCACCCCCTAAAAAAGTTAATTATTTGTCTATCCAAGAGTTCCCCAACAGACTCTTTGGGTTTTCTTCCTCATCTACTGGAATATCTTTAATAACTGTCCGCATCGCTTGGCGCATGGCATTTTGTACGGCGCTAGCTATCTCAATTCCAAATTCTTCTTTTCCAAATAAATCCCCTTCATCATGACAGCAATTTCCTACCCACGCTTCCCATTCCGGATGAGTATCAAAGGCAGCTATACAGTACGCCAAAAAGGTTTTGATGATGTCAGCTTCGCACATTGTCCAGTAAGCGGCATTGGCATCGGGTCCTCTGACTGATAGCTCCCGATGGGCGGAATATTTTTGTGGCCATTTAGGCAGGAATACGCCGCGACCCGTTAGGCAACGGACATAGCCTAAGCCAAATTTAGTGCGCGGACAAATTGACTCAATTCCCAGCACTGTTGGTAGGCAATTGTTAGCGTTCTGGATAATTTGCCGTTGGAATTTAGCCAGGACTTTGTAGGTAGTTTTCCAGGCGGTGATAGAGTTTTTGGCACTGCTATCTGATAGAATAATTCCTGATTTGGTGCGGATTGTATTTTGCAAGGTGCGGAATCCTTGCAAGTTTTGGCTGCCGTAGTGGACGGACTTGGACATTGCTCTCAAGCGAGCCGCTAGGGCATGGTTGGGGTGATTTTTGTCTTTATCCCATACCCGGATATTCTCTTCTGTCCACTCAGAACCCATGGTTTCTAATTGGGCGATTTTCTCGGCTATCGAGCAAAAGATATCGCCGTGAGCGCTATTGAATCGGGTCATTAACTCTGGGTCGAGGGAGGCTTGGGTGGCTACTCTGGCGTGAAGTTTAGAAGCATCGCACCAGATGCCAACACGTCCGGGATGGGTGCGAAAGACTGACCGAATCGGTGGTAGGTTATAGGGTTTTAACTCTGGGGGAAATGTGGAAGGGGAGGGAGGGTTTTGTAGGTTGGGATCTGAACAGCTACTGCGACCGAATCCCTTACGATTGATTTGGGTATAATTGCCTTGAGTGTACCCATTTGTGACATTGGCTTTAATATTTTGTAGGTAGTCTACATAGACTTTGGTCGTCTTAATGATGCTAATTAATCGGAGTTCGGGAATAGTCCAAAATTTACTTAAGTCGTCAACTTTGGCTGATGTGAGATTGAGTTCAAATTGGCGATTGATAAGCGCAGCTAACTTTTTGGGCGAGTAAAGATGGGGAATGCATTCATCAAAAGTACATTTGAGTTGATCCAGCAAAGATTGATAGGCGGCTTCGTATTGGCAGGTGACATCAGCTAGCACGGCTTCATCTACGGGCATTCCGTAGTGAGACATTTGGGCAAATGCGGGTGAAGCCCCACACTCGATTAAGTAGCTGTCCCAAACGCCAATGTCTTTGAGTAGGGGTTCTAAGCGTTCGTGTATTTTGAGAACAACTTCTGCGTCATAGCCGGCATAGTTGAGTTGGCTATTACTGAGTTGTCCATTCCCCAGTTCTCCCCAACCCCAGTCTGAAGTCTGTTGGGTTTTGTCAATATCTAAACCCAGGCGCAGGCAGATGCTTTCTAGGGAATGGGGTTTCCCATGCCGTTTGTCGAGCCAGGGGTCGAGTCCTGCCCAGTATACCTGGGACATGAGCTTTGTATCCCGGATGTTGCGGATGGGATAGTTGTATTTGGAAAGCATCCAGCGTTGCTCAAAGTCTAAGCTATGTCCAACGACTTCTACAGGGTGAGAAGCGAGTTTTTCTTTCAAGATGTCCCAGAAGCCAAGGGTTTCTAGTTTTTGATGAATGAGTGAGCGTTCTTTTGAAGTCCAGCCGAGGTCAATGACAAGTACGTTGATGTTTGGGTTCTGGGGAATGGCAATTTGAATTAATCGGATTTCTCCGGTTTCTGGGTTGAGTGCGCCATCTGCATCATTGGTTTTCGAGAATGTCTCGATGTCAAAGCCAAACTGAGAGCAGGTTTTCCAAGTTTTGAGTGCGGTACTGAATCGGGGTTGGTTGATTGTAATAATGTTGGGTGAGAGTGCTTTTTGGGGGAAAAGAAGAAGGGAGTATTGATGAGATTCAAGCATTGCTGTTAATTTAGGGGGTGAGGCGGGTTGTCCGTTATTTGAGGAAGGTGAGATATTCTGCTAGACTAAATTTATGATTTTTAACTATTTATTTTTTAAGTCAAAAGTAGTCTAAAATATTGGCGCGTTAGCGCTTAAATTAAATAAAATTATCTAGACATAAATATATAATTAAATTAAGAATTTGCTACATACTTGTGATAGAAATGGAACTCAAATTTACTTGAAATAGGTAAAAAGCCGTGTTCGTGGTGTGACACTGGCTAACGGTTACGTCCTTCTAGTAAGCCATCGTAGTTAGCCGCTCATCGCAGAGAATGGATAACACAAATCAAGCTATAGCGACTCTAAATAGGTTTTGAAAAGTGAGCGGCTTGAAACCCAGGTATAGCAAGGATCACGTTTCGGAAAATTACCACAACTTATTTAGGACTGCTATAGCAACGCTACTCTGATCTGAATCGTGATGAAGCAAACGTGACTTGTACCGAACCAAGCGAAATGATGGCTCTGACACCAGTGGCAGCGTTCTGGGTCGAGGGAGAACAGACTTAGACAACACAACACAACGAAAAAGTTGTGTTATACTAGCTAGCACAACAGAAAAAGTTGTGAAATGATACCAGCGTTCAACTCTGACGGAAACTTGCCTCCAGGAGTGCATTGGACTACCTGGCAAGAGTTCGCGGCTCGATTTGGAACAACACCACACCGACAGCAACTTCTTAGGGGACTGAAGTCCGCCCTTGATTCACTGTCAAAGGCAGGCTGCCAAACTGTTTACATAGATGGCAGTTTCGTCACAAAAAAGGAGAATCCTAATGACTTTGATGGCTGCTGGGATATTACTGGCGTTGACCCAGAACTTCTCGACCCCATTCTGCTAAATTTCGACAACAAACGAGCAGCCCAGAAGGTCAAGTACAAAGGAGAACTCTTTCCGGCATCTGGGACAGCAGATAGTGTTGGAAAAACGTTTCTTGATTTCTTTCAGATTGATAGAAATGGGAAATCGAAAGGCATTATTGCTATAGATTTGCGAGGGTCAAAGCCATGATTAAAAACGAGCGGCAGTACCGTGTAACGCAAGCTCAATTGAAAAAGATTGAGCAAGCTTTGGCAAAGTTTACAAACAGTTTACATAAGAGTGAGGATGTTCATCCACTCCTGTGGAAAGCCCAGCAAGATGCCTTACAGAGTCAGCTTAGTGAACTTCGCGAGGAGATTGAAGAGTATGAAGCCCTAAGGGCTGGTCAGCGTGAAGTTCTTGAACTTAATTCATTGGAAGAACTACCATCTGCCCTGATCAAGGCACGCATCGCTTCCGGACTAAGTCAGAAGGAATTAGCTGATCGACTTGGACTCAAAGAGCAACAAATACAGCGCTATGAAGCTACAGATTATGCTTCTGCGAGCTTCACGAGAATACTAGAGATAATCCAGGCTCTTGGCATTAAGGTGCGAGAAGATGTTTTCTTGCCTAGCTCTCAAATTACACTGAACACATTGTTTAGCCGCTTGAGGCAGGTTGGAATTGAGCGCGATTTCATTCTTAAAAGATTTTATCCTAAATCTGCTGGAGGGAATCTGCAAATAGATGATATCTCAGAAGACAAAGCAAGTAGTCTAGCTCTGCAAGTAGCAGCACTTGTGAGTCGAGTATTCGGCTTAACACCTTCTGACATCTTTAGCTCCAGCCCGCTACAGCTAAGTGCAGCAGCAGCAGGCATGGCTCGCTTCAAAGTGACAAAGCGAACTGATGAACGTCACTTGAGCGCATACACTCTTTATGCACACTTTTTGGCACTTCTCGTACTTGATGCTACATCAGATCTGCCCAATAAGCAAATTCCTAAGCATCCGGATCAAGTACGAGAAGCAATTGTCTCTACTTACGGCTATTTAACCTTTAAACATGCATTGCAGTATGTATGGAGTCTAGGAGTGCCAGTTTTACCGTTAAATGATGCCGGTGCATTTCATGGGGCTTTCTGGCGTGTGGGAGGTCGCAACGTAATAGTTCTAAAGCAGCAGACCAAGTCGGCAGCACGTTGGCTCTTTGATCTTCTCCACGAACTCTGGCATGCGGCTCAGGAGCCAGAACTAGATGAACGTACTGTAATTGAAGATAGCGAAACAGCGAAAGAGCGTCTGAATTCTCAAGAAGAGAAAACAGCAACTCGATTTGCGGGATATATCACACTTGATGGTCGTGCCGAGGAGTTAGTTCAGTTATGTGAGCAGGAGGCCAAAGGCAGTATTGAGCAGTTGAAAAGAGTTGTTCCCAAAGTTGCAGCTAGAGAAAATGTGTCTGTTGCTTCACTTGCAAACTACATGGCATTTCGTCTGTCATTGCAGGGGGAAAATTGGTGGGGAGCGGCAACCAACCTGCAAACAGAAGACACGGACTATACAGATCCTTGGCAGACAGCACGGGATTATCTCCTAGAACGAGTGAACTTCGGACAACTTAATGAAGTTGATCGAAATATTTTGTTGCGAGCCCTATCTGATGATTAAACACTAACGACATTTGATGAACTTTTAAATTTGCAAATCATGGCAACAGACTGGAACGTAGAAGAAGAACTGAAACCTCTAAAGCTTTCTTGTACGAGTACAGATTGCAATAACAACTTACATTGTTTTTTGCAAAAGAAAAATCACAAAACAAAACCGGATAAACCCTTTGGTAAATGCCGGGAGTGTGGAGCAGAACTGGTTAATTGGGAGCGAGTCCACAGACGTAATTACAGTGATGTAAAGCATACTTTTGAGTCTCTCAAATATGAAAAAATTCGACATCATTATTGGCACACAGAAATCGACCAGTATGCTGTCAATCATGCTCTTAGGAAAGGTAGGATTGAACTCCGTAAAGCTGCGATTCATAGACTAAGAAAGTACGTTGGCAAAATGCCTAAAATGCTAGATGGCAAAAAGCCTAGATATGGAGACGGTCAGCAAACTCCATATTATGGTAACAGTATCTACTATGCTCAGCACGCTACAGCTTCGTGCTGCCGTAATTGTGTTGAGTACTGGCATAACATTCCTCAAGACAGAGATTTAACAGAGGACGAAATTGCATACCTAGCTGACTTGGTCATGTTGTACATAGAAGAGAAGCTACCGCAATTGACAGACCAAGCACAGAAGGTTCCACGGATACGGCGTCAACCAAAAAAAAATTCGTCTGCTGAGTAGTAGGGGAGGTAATGGTTTCAATGGCAATTAACACAGAAGCTTTATCAGTTCGCTATCGAGCTGAATCAGTCGATCTAAATGGTAAGCGTCTTCTAATCACGAACTTCCGGAACACAGAGCAAGAGAAGGATTTGAGCGAACCTCCTAACTGTGGTGGTGTCGGACGTATCCGGCACTTCCGGCGTACCTCGAGTAATTCCAATTGGCCGCCAAACCCATTACCAATCGATCCAGCTTGCAAAGCGCTTGGTCTACGATCAACGGATATGATTCGGGCGCAGGTTTTTCAAAATGCTGCTTGCAACTGGCGTTGTTGGTACTGCTTTGTTCCTTTTGACCTGCTCAGTGCAAACCCTGACCACTCAGAATGGATGAGTCCTGCGATACTCATCGCTCGCTATCTCGACCAGCCTAACCCGCCACCCATGATTGACCTAACAGGCGGTCAGCCGGATCTCATTCCCGAATGGGTGCCTTGGATGATGGCTGAACTCAAAAACCGTGGACTTGATCGCCAGGTTTACCTTTGGTCTGATGACAATCTCAGTAACGACTACTTCTGGCGATATCTCTCAGAAACAGACATTGAACTTATAGCTACATACCCTAACTATGGTCGCGTCTGCTGCTTCAAAGGCTTCAATGCTGAGTCATTTGCATTTAACACTCGTGCCGAGCCAGCTCTGTTTGACCAGCAATTTGAGCTGATGAAAAAGCTTTTGACCCTAGGCATTGACTTATATTCCTACGCCACATTCACAGCACCATCAAGGGACGGAATAGAAGAAGACATGCGTTGCTTTGTTGACCGTCTCCAAATGCTCGATGAAAACCTGCCACTTCGGACAGTTCCGCTCCAAATTCAGAAATTCACGCCAGTCAAGCAACGTCTGAACTCTGCCACTGCCGACGCGCTACAGAATCAACAAATTGCTATTGAAGCTTGGGTTCAAGAGCTGGAAACTAGATTTTCCAGTGAAAAGCGGGCTTCTAACATCGCTGACATCCCACTTCGTAAAGGTCGTGTAAGCCACCTCACTCACTAACACCTGGTTTCTGCGCAGTGTAGGCAAACAGGCAAATTTAACATCTGGTTAGCGTACTTGTTCTTTAGTTCGGCGGATAAGCCAAGGAGATTTCTGATAACAATTATGGACACTGAAACATGGATTTTTGAAGACTCTGTTAATTGTTGGGTACTCGATGCCATCACATCTGGTGTCACTACCTTCGATCAATTGGTGACTTATCTGCCTGGTGTGTACCCATCTGTCGTCCTTAGCTCTCTCCAAAGGCTTGCCTCTGCTCAAAAGATTCCCACAAAAGTCATGGAAGAGCTAATCGAATCAGCTAAGAGTAAATCTGATGAGCCAATGCATTTGGCTCATCAGATTCCCTTACCTGTTCCCCATCCTCTTGACTACGATTGGCGGTTTAGTGATGCAGCCGTTGAAAATTTGTTGAATGAGTGCAAAAAATTGACTCCCCTAAATAGTACAATTGTGCTAATTGGAACTCCTAGCTTACTTCGGATGGGCATTGAACAGTCTTACCCACGGCAGCTTCTCTTACTTGAGGCAAGCCCGACAATAACGGCTAGTCTCACTCAAGCAGTACCACTAGCGCAAGTAGTGCGGTGTGACGTCATTAAGGAGCCACTCCCGAAACTTGGTGCAGAAGCGGTTGTACTCGATCCACCTTGGTATCCAGAGCATATTCACTCTTTCCTCTGGGCAGCTTGCCAACTCTGTAAAATCGGTGGGCATATCTTAATCAGTATGCCACCCTTTGGCACCCGACCTAGTGTTGAGCGAGAGTGGATGAATGTGCTTGACTGGGCAGAGAAAATCGGTCTTACCTTGGTGCGGTTGGACAAAATGGCTCTACCCTATGTCTCACCACCCTTTGAAGTTAATGTACTCAAGGCTCAAGGACTTCATGCGGTTTCTAAAGAATGGCGTCGCGGCAATCTAGCTGTGTTCAAGTGTACTCATCAGACCTCAGTGCCACGCCCAACAGTTCTACCACAAGAAGATGAATGGGTTGAAGAGGTGCTGTCTGAAGTGAGGCTGCGTATCCGCCAGCCAAATAGCTCAGCCTTTGCAGATCCTTCTCTATTGTCCATTGTACCCGGAGATGTGCTTCAATCAGTAAGTCGTAGAGATAAGCGTCGCCAGTTGGCTGATGTCTGGACTTCTGGCAATCGGATTTTTGCATGTCAGGGTCGAGGTGTGCTGCTACTGATTCTGCAAGCAATCGCCGCTGGTCGGTCGCCTAATCAACTAGTAGCTTTAGCTCTGGAGCGCTCGTTAACCTCTGTCGAAACTGAGCTTGTCTCCCACGCTGCTAATCAGATCATAAATATTGTAAGCATAGAGCAAAAGGAGAATTTACTTTTTGGAGAACAGCAAAACGATACCTTATTCTCTCGACGCGCTAGTTAATGAAGTTAGTGTAGCTGTGCAGGGGGATTCCTTTTGGAAGGATTATTTGAAGCAACTAACATCGCCCACCTCTGCTCCTTTCGCGCTTCACTTGGCTGTTTTAGTCGAACCGTATCTCCAATTTATTTTAGAAGGGAAGAAGACAGTGGAATCAAGGTTTTCAACCCGTCGTTTTGCTCCCTATAACCGCGTCGAGAAAGGTGACGTTGTGTTACTCAAACAATCTAGTGGACCAATCATTGGAATTTGCCAAGTTGCCTATGTTTGGTTTTATCAGTTAGACCCTGAATCGTGGCAAACTATCAAGAAGGAATTTGCAGAAGCTTTATGTGCACAAGACCCCAGTTTTTGGGATGCTCGTGAAGCGGCAACGTTTGCTACCCTAATGCAAATTCGACACGTCAAGTCGATTTCTCCTATCAAATTCGCTAAGCGCGATCGTCGAGGTTGGGTCGTCTTACACGAAAGTTCTGGTCAACTACAACTCGATCTGGGAGATATATGAAACCACTTGTACTTGGCTTCTCTGGCAAAATCGCTAGTGGCAAATCAATCCTCTCAACCGAGGTGGCTTCATGCCTTGGTTGGCAGCGCGTAAGTTTTGGGGACTACGTTCGGAGTGTAGCTCAACGTCAAGGACTGGGTGAGTCAAGAGAGGCGTTGCAGGCTGTTGGTGTCTCCCTAGTTGACCAAGGGATGGAACAGTTCTGTAGATCAGTTTTGTCACAGGTAAATTGGAAACCGGGACAGCCACTAGTTGTAGATGGTATCCGTCACGCTGGAATTGTACCAATACTGCGTCAAATCGTCGCCCCTCTGAAATTGAGCCTTATTTTCATAGCAGTAAACGAATCAACACGTAATGCTCGATTGATGGATAGAGGATTAACCAACTGGGAACAACAGCAGCAGATTGAGACGCATTCTACAGAGGCACAGGTGCAGACGGTATTACCAGCAATAGCCGATTTAACGGTGGATGGTAATCGAACAATAGAAGAGCTGGTTGTAGAAATTGTTAGGTGGATTCAGTAATAATTTCTATGCTTAAACCTAGCTGAAAAAAGTTTAGTGTGAGATAGGGCAGATGGGACGCAAGGCAAAAATCCGCAAACAACGCAAACAATTAGCGCTTGGGGAGGCCTCATCGCCCTCAGATAAACCCCTGTCCCAAGATACCGCCAGGATTTCTGCTTTGGTGAAGAAATTCTCCCCGGAACTGAAGCCAGAACCGGAGAGGCAAGGTACGTCCTGGTTAAGACGAATTACTGATGCACTCAATCCCTTTCCCAAGGTGGAGATGGAGAAGTATCAAGGTTGTTGGGATGCCCAAGACTTTAGCGAAGCCAATGAGGTTTTGGTCGGTGCAATTGCTTGGGACGGCTATCAGCAGCAAGGAAAAGGGTTAGTTTTGGTGCGAGACTCAGATACCTCCCCTCCCCAAATCGAGTACGTTAAGAGTCGGTTTCTCAAGAAAACGATGCGCCCCCAAGGTGTAGACCTAGAAGATATCAAAGCTATAGAAAATATGGTTGAGGTATACTCCCCTGAAGATAGCGTAGTTATGGTCTACCTCAGCACTCAAGGCGAAATGTCCTCCTCAGTGATGCCGATGAACGAATGCACTCCCCAGGAATGTTACCGTTTGCTTCAGGAAACCTCATGATGTTACAGTAACTTTTACCTTTTTGCTGGCGACTTTGCCGAACGCCGCTTCCAACGCTGCAACGTCTCCGGCTACTCTCTGTTGCAGGGGAGCGCTCCTCATCCGGATACAGGCATTGGTGCCGTCGAAAGCCGCGAGAGTGCCGTGTTGGGTTAGTAAGGCTCTGATGGCTGGAGGCTGCATGGCAACCACGGCTTCCCAGAGAGAGGCAGAACCTGCGGCTGGTGCACAAGAAGGTGCAGTAGTGGGTGGGGCTTCTGATAGCAGTCCCAACAGAGTCACCTCCAACCACAGACGCGGTTGACTGGCGGATTTCACCTGGACGGCACAGGTTCTCAACTGTTGCTGTCCGCTAAGAATTTCCTGCGTATCCCAAGAGTTGGCTAGTTTTACCAAAGAATCCCAGGTCAACGGAGTTACCTGTGCCAACTCATGGCTCTGGGGAGAGGTTTTGGCAATGACCAAATGGGTGTAGAATTCGATAAGATTCTGGAGAATCACCATGGGTTCTTTCCCCCGGTCGAGAATTGCTCGGGTCAGGTTGAGAACGGACTGGGGTTCTTTGCGGGCGATCGCATCCAGTAACTCCATCAATTCCTGTTCTGGCACAGCACCCACTAAATCCCACACCTGCTCTTGAGTAATCTGCCCCGACAATAAGGAGAGTTGCTCCAAAAGCGTCTCGGCATCCCGCAGTCCGCCTTGAGCAAGTTGAGCGATGACCCAGACTGCCTCATCGGTAATATCGATGTTTTCAGAATTGGCGATCGCTCTCAAGTGCTGCACCATGGGTTCAATGGCGATGCAGCGGAAGTTGTGACGCTGACACCGGGAGATGATTGTGTTGGGCAGCTTTTGCGGTTCGGTGGTACAAAGCACAAAGATAACGTTCTGAGGGGGTTCCTCAAGGGTTTTCAGCAGTGCTTGGGCAGCGCTACCACTTAACGAATGGCATTCATCGACCACATAGACTTTATACCGACACTGCACCGGGGCAAACTGAGCTTTTTCTATCAGTTCTCGAATGTTCTCAACTCCAGAGTTACTGGCGGCGTCGATTTCTATGATATCCAGAAGAGAACCGTGGGTAATCCCCTGGCAAACGTGGCACTCCCCACAAGGCGCAGAAGTAGGCTGGTTGCTGGCAAGACAGTTGAGGGACTTGGCGAGAATTCGGGCGCTGGAGGTTTTGCCAGTCCCTCTCGGACCGGCGAACAGGTAGGCAGGAACGATGCGGTTGGAGGTAATGGCGTTGGTCAGAGTTTGTGCGATCGCGTCTTGTCCCACCAAGTCAGCAAAGGTTTGGGGACGATATTTGTGATGTAGAGGATTATACATGGTTATTCACGCATCCTTGGTTGTACGGGCAGTTAAACTGCCGCTAATTTTGGTTCTCGTTGCTTTTTCTTCGGAGAAGTCTTGGTCTTTGATTGCTGTTTGGCTGGCGTTTTTTGTGGCTCATTGGCGGCTGTTTGATGCGTGATTTGTACAGGCATGAGTAGCATGGATGCTGCCATGATGTTCTGAGAAAGAACCACTGGAGACAAAACCACTGGAGAGGTATTATTATTGAGTTGCACCTTGATTTCCGATGCGGGAATAGCTTTGATAGCTTCTTTCAAATACTTGACATTAAAGGCAATAGACAGGCTTTCTCCTGATAGTTGGATCGGGAGGACTTCTAAGCTACTCCCCACATCGGCTGCATCAATCGATAGGGTAAGCTGTTGGTTTTCACTGTCGAGGTCGAGTTTGATAATATTATTCTTCTGAGAAGCCATGACAGCGACCCGTTCCACAGCCGCCAAGAATTGAAGGCGACTGACATTCATTTGGCGATTGAATTGGCAGGGAATGAGCTGGTGATAGGCGGGATACTGACCTTCTAAGGTGCGTGTTGTCAAGGTTGAGTTCCCTTGAAATAGCACTTGGTTATCTTGAACCCAGAGTGCAATTACTGTATCAGGGGCGGTGTTTCCTAGCAGTTTCTCCAGTTCTTGTAGTGCTTTGGCGGGTACAGTTACCTCGAATTTCAGGTCAGTTGAGTCTTCGTTTGGGTCAGTTTTTACCTCAAGATTTGACTCGACTTGATTGCTGGTTTTAATCACAGCCAAACGGTGACCGTCCGTGCTAGCAAATTCTATGGTATTGTTTTCAAGGGTTAGGTGAACGCCACAGAGTATCTGTTTGGTTTCGTTGTCACTGGCAGCGAATAACGTGCCGCTCAATCCTTCTTTGAGGGCGAAAGCTGGCACGGTTATCTGCGTCCCTCCTTCAATGGCTGGGAGTTGGGGAAACTCTTGGGCATCCATTCCCCGGATTTGGTAACGCCCGGATTCACTGGTAATCGTGGCAATAAATAATTGGTGATGATCACCCTGATTATCCTGATGATTATCACTGAACTCCTGCCCAACGTCCAAGGTGAGTTCGCCTGCGGGGAGGTGGGAGACAGTATTGGTTAAAAGTTTGGCAGGTAGAGTAATTTTGCCAGGAGCATCGACCTGTGCCTCAAAGCTAGTTTCAATTCCCAGTGTTAGGTCAAAGGCAGTTAACCGTACCTGTTGAGCTTCTGACGAAGCGGTTAGTAAGACGTTGCCTAATATGGGATAGGTAGGCTTGGAGGGAACGGCTCGCGTTACTAGAGAAAGGCTGGTGTTTAAGGCAGAAGTTGGGGCGTGAAATTTCATGGTTGTTAAGCAGAAGAAGCAATGGTGAACAGAGCTATCAGCTATTAATCAATCGCTAATAGCTGATAGTTGGAGAAGTTACTGAGCTGGAAGCGCTGTGGTAGACTGAGTATTACCCGAAAGCGTTGGTAACTCGGACGCGCCAGGAATCATTAAAGGTAAGGTCGGTTGCAGATTCTCCCAGACCAAATGTTTCATGGCTCCGTCGAAGCCCACGAAGTAATTGCGCCAGTTCTCCAATGTCGGCTTTTTGTGGCTGACTACTCGGCAAGCAAAGGATTTTTGCTTCTTGCCCACTTGTTCACGAGCCGTCTTGAAGGCAAAGACACACAGGGATTTGAACCGAGCATCTTTGCCCCGTGCTGCAATACCATTGGTAATAGCGTGGCAGGCTGTAATCTCATCAATGAATTGTTGCCATTCAGATGAGAAGGTGGCTTGGTTTGCACCAGAGGCGCGGTAGGAGAGGGGGACTTGGTGGAGAGGCTGGTTCTTGTCGTCCAGCACGATGACCTCGAAGTATTGAGTATTGCCGATGTTATCGTCATTCTTGTGTTCGGAGGTGTAAACGCCCAAAATCACGGGCTGGTTCGCGGCTTTGGAGGCTTCCTTGTCATAGGCGAGGCAAGGCGTGCGGGGGCAAACCAGCATCCGGGGGTGGGGAATGAGAATTCCTTGTTCTTCTTCCCCAGAGGACTCGAAGGTGTAGGTGATGAGTTTTGATTCATCAAAATCAATCCATCCGGCTTTTGCCATCTGGGCAGCGGGAACGAAATAGCCGCAAAGTTTTGGTGTAGTGCCACGCAATGCCTGGATTTTCGGCAATCGGGCGTTGGGGTCGAGGTATTCGGGAGAGGCAAATTCGTCCCGTTCGATTGCGGGTTCGGCTACGGGTTCGGTGGTAGAAGGAATATCTTCTGCGGGATTGTTGACAGAGGTTTGTACCTCAACTTCTTGAGGGGTTGCTGTTGTTTGTTTAGCCATAGTTTTTGAGGAAAGAAAGTTTGCTCAATAATGGAGGTCGTAGTCCGCAAACCCCAAGTGGGAATAGTCCCAAGCTTCTTCTAGTTGAAGTAGCGTTGATTCATCGTCGGTTGATACGGTATCGCCGACGTTTGAGGTGAGCGTACAGGCGAACGAGGGCGAGTCTGATGCTGTTTGTTGTGGATGGGTTTGAGGAATATTGGGCTTGACCTGATGCTTTTTTTTGATGGTTTTCTGCGACATAATAGTTGTAAGTTGCTCCGATAATTACTGGGTTATCGGCGCGATAGCGCAGAAAAACGAAATCATTCACGTCTTCACGCATTGGGTTTTGGCGTTCAATTGCCGAACCAAGGTAGTGGCATTGTTGACAATCCAGCCGGATTTTTGGCATTGTGCGATCGCGTCAGCTAAGGCTTCAGTAGAAGTCAGCAATTTGTAGCGAATGAAACCACCATTGACTGGATAGACATAGGTTTGCCACCCCTGAGCGACTTGCACGTAACTCACTCGTTTGTAGATTTGCATTTTTCAATGTTCACTACTGGGAAACAGCTTCTAAAAACCTAGATAAAGCTGGACATTACCATCTGGTCTAACCTCACCCTTCGGTGATTGATGAGGATTTGCTTTCCTCACCCGTTTCCATGTCTACTGGCGATGAAGGCTGATGTTCCGTCTCACCCAAGGGTGAGGTTATGCCTAGGATAGTCTAGGAATATGTCCTCTAGAAGAAAGCAGACCAAGTGATTTCCCTGGAACTGCCTACTTTGTCAAAGTAAGAGTATCAGGGCTATAGCTGCTCTTCATCCGGTTCATCATCCTGAACTTCCGGAGCCTCAAAGACAACTTCAAAACAAGAATTGGGGATAAACCGATTCAAAGCTCTGACGTGATCCTGGGCATCTTGACGATTAAAGAACCGAGCTATGGTACACCTTTGACAATTGGGTAGGAGTCGAACAATTGCCCAAGGACGAGTCAAGTTTACTAGAGGTTGAGTTCGCTGGGATGTTGTTTCTCCCTTCCTCAATGTCAAACCATTTTGCACAATCGATACCAGCCGCTGCCATGCTGGGCTAGTATCATTAGGAAGGATAGTCCAATCTTCCACGGGTGCGGGTAACCAAGTCAAAATGTAAGGTTTGCCTTCTTTGATGACTTGCCAAGATAGGCGACGGCTTTGTTTAAGGCATTGATAGCCTTGCTGCCGGAGGACAGCACAAAGGTTCTCGCCTTCCTCCCGAAGGCGAAGCCAGTCTCGATGCTTCATAGTCAGTAAAAAAAGTAAATGAGTAAGTGGGTTACTGTTCGTGAT
>NZ_JBKHUP010000107.1:0-23786 GCF_046565525.1 Coleofasciculus sp.
ACTGTGCCATTATCATCCGTGACACTGACATTGGAGATGCCAACATTTCCGGCATTGCTAACGCTGTATGTCCAGTTAACATTTGTGCCTGCTAGAATTTCTTGACCATCTGCACCATTGGTGACTTTATCGATGGCAATGGCGGGATTAGCACCGAAGTAGTGCGCCTCATCCATGTCACTGACGGTTGTTTGACCATCAGTTCCTGAAGTCGTTGCTGTGTTGGCGTGCTGACCAGATTGCCAGGTGGCGCTATTGAAGATAACTTCTGTGGATGCACCGGCGGCTAATGTGCCAATGTCGTATTGATTATTACCACTGGTTAAGTCTCCGGTGAGTCCATCTAAGCTGAAGTCGCTATCGGTTAAGTTAACGTTGGTTAGTGCAACGTCACCCGTATTCGTGACGACAAATTTGAAGAGGGGATTTGTGCCATCTAGGACTTCAGATCCGGTGACACTATCGGCATCTTCCCAGGTTACACCGCCATCAACGGAGACGTATTTCTCTACGTCAATTGCGGGGTTTGCCGGACCTCCATTATCGGTGATATCGCCAATAACTCCGCCTGTTTTGGCACTCTCTTGACCACCATCTGTGGACTGGAGACGTACATACCACTCCGTATTTTCGAGCAGGGTTTCATCAAGATCCTGAGTGGAACTGCTAATCACGAAACTGGCAGATTGAACGATTCCTTCTCCCGATCCTTGTTCGCTAAACTTGATGCCAATATCAAAGGGTTCTGCGCCATCAACTTGAAAGCCGGGATCTAAGTTGTTACCACCGGAAACAAGATTGCTATTATCTGTTATTTTTTCTTCACCGATAACAGACGTTGGGGCAAACGTGCTGAGAGACTCAGTATTACTCTGTTCCGAGCGTTGGATATTTAAGATCTGTAAGTTTAAAGCATCAGGGTTGTAAATGCTATTGATATCAAACGCTACACCGAGCAGATCATCTGTACCAGAATTAGAGCTGGGATCTAAGCTGAGTGTAACTTTAAGATCGTTAAAACCATCGTTATCAAAGTCTTGACCATATTCAATTGTGACATTGATGAGCTCGTTCGATGCACCAAGTTGTGTTGTGAATTGAGTTGTAAAGATTCCCATTGACGCTTCTTCTCCGTTAGTCTGTGAATAATGTCGTGACGAACTGACTGACTTCGCTAGTCTTGCGAAAGCCAGGTTATTTGGAAAATGGTCAAGGTTTATACATTCCGAGATCTATGAGTTGTGATAAGATAGATCTCAAGAAAAGATACAAAGCCCCTCAATCCAGGTTGGTCAAGGCAAAAAGCCAACCTGTACTGAATAGTACATACAAACTAATGTTGGGTTTAAAGGTGTCTATTTCTTTAGCTTTATGTTCAGCAGGTTTCTCAGAATCGGCTAATCCTGAGATATTCTGCCTTGGCTTTTGCAGTCGTGGAACCTGGTACGTTCTACGGCTGCATTATATTTAGCAAGTTTCTCAGAATCGGCTAATCCTTTGCAGTCGTGGAACCTGGTACGTTCTACGGCTGCATTCTTTGGGCTAAAGACAATGGACGACAACCAGATAAGCTGGATTTGTAAACTTTTGTTAATCATCCTCAATTTATCTTAAACCGAAATCCATTTTTTTAGCAACCTTTTTTAGATTAAATCTTTTTAACTTGATTGTTTCTAGTGTCCCCTAGATTTTACCTACGACTTTTTAATTCAGTTTGCTATGCTCATTTGCTTTTGTCTTGCCGATTGCCCTGGGAAACTAATGATAAAGGCAGTCACTCCAGTTTGTCGTCAATCAGTTTTACAAGAGTGGTAAAATCGCAATCCTTTCTAGATAAGCGTTTCAGCCTCATTGTTCTCAAACATCATTTAGACGGGCGATAGCGCTCATGAGTTTTTCTCTGACTTACCTAACATATTGAACCTTAAAGGTGAAAATATGGTGAAGATTGTAAAATTCTTTTCTGATTTGAATTGAGCCAATTTTCCATACCCATTCTGTTAGCTACAGCCGATAAAAAGACTATAGCAATACTCAGTTGTTGTGCGTTTTATCAGCACGTTATAGCTATGGATACCCTCTCTATTGCCCGTTGTCAATGACTACAGACGATAGAACAAAGCCCCAACGCTCTAAATGTTGTTACCTGGAAAGGAAAGTGATAGAAATAATACCCAAATGATACGACTAAGGAAACACGGCTTGGAATAGTGTATTACGACTGTCTTTCACGCAGAGACGATGCATGGACAGTTCGGTATCAAGTGTTTTGGTATCACATATAGGAAGACAAATTATTACCTAGCACGCTGAGGTCGAGAAAGGTTCAGTGCAGAAAGAAGAGAGATGAAAAACCGCTGTCCGGTTTTTTGATGGCTTTGAGGGCTTGCGCGTTTTGATTAATGGGCTTGCACCAGTTTTCCATGTCGCTACTTCTCCCTGAGGTTGACAGTTGTGCCACAACCCTCTTGGGATAGAGATTTGTGATTGGTAAACATTAGTATATACCTAAAGGAGGCGATCGCACAATATATTTTTCGAGAACTGAAGAACTATGGGGGAGAGGGGGATGTGGCGAAGATCGCTGATAGGAGGGAGATAGAGGGAGAAGGATATGGGGGAGTAGGGGTTTGCTCATTCCCGAATCACCACAACGGCGCGATCGCGTAGGGTGATTGCCGATGCTGTTGTGGTGCAAAAGGCAATGGCAGGGAGTAAAAACCCTGAAGGGGCACGGCAGTGCCGTACCCCTTCGGAACCTATCCAATTTAATGGAGGCGTTGATACCAAGTTGCAGTCTAAGGTAGAATCTGTCATGCTGAGCAAAACCCTTCACGACCTTCGAGGGCAGGCTCCGTGAAACGGAGTGACGCGAAGCATCTGCCCAGATTCTTCGCTTCGCTCAGAATGACATGATAGAACGCAACTTGGTATGAAATCGCGATCGCTTTATCGCGAAGACAGCGCCACTGAGATCCTTAAGCTGATCTGTACTTCTTGAACACCAAGGTGACATTATGACCGCCAAAGCCAAAGGAATTTGATAGCGCCACATCAACTACCTGCTGACGGCTTTGATTCGGCACATAATCTAGATCGCAGTCTGGATCAGGATTTTCTAGATTAATCGTCGGCGGAATTTGGTCATGGGTTACCGCCAAGACTGATGCCACGGATTCGATGCCCCCAGAACCTCCTAACAGATGACCTGTCATGGATTTGGTGGAACTCACGGCAATCTTGTAGGCATGATCGCCCAAAGCTTTTTTAATCGCCGTCGTTTCTGTGGGATCGTTAACGGGTGTACTTGTCCCATGGGCATTAATATAGCTAACGGCTTCTGGCGGCAATCCAGCATCCTTGAGTGCCAACTGCATTGCCCGGATTGCCCCTTCCCCACCGGGCACGGGTGAGGTCATGTGATAGGCATCACAGGTCATGCCATAGCCGACCATTTCGGCATAAATATGGGCACCCCGACTGAGGGCATGTTCCAATTCTTCCAACAGTAGGATACCCGCACCTTCACCCATAACAAAGCCGTCGCGATCGCGATCAAAGGGACGACAGGCATGTTCGGGGTCATCATTGCGGGTAGACAGGGCTTTTGCCGAGGCAAATCCCGCCACGGATAAAGGTGTCACGGCGGCTTCCGTTCCCCCACAAATCATCGCTTGGGCATAACCCCGTTGAATCAAACGAAAGGCATCTCCCACCCCATGGGCGCCAGAAGCACAGGCACTGACAGTAGAGGTATTGGGTCCTTTTGCCCCCGTATGAATTGCCGTGAGTCCGGCTGCCATATTGGCAATCATCATCGGAATCATAAACGGGCTACAGCGATCGGGACCACGAGTCAAGTAGACCTCTTGTTGGTCTTCCAGGACTTTGAGCCCGCCAACCCCGGTGCCAATGACAACACCCACCTGTTCTGCGTTCAATTCATTAATGACAAACTTCGCATCTGCGATCGCTTGTTTGCTAGCCGCGACTCCAAATTGGGCAAAGCGATCCATTCGCTTGGCTTCTTTGCGATCCATATAGTCATGGGGATTAAATCCCTTGACTTCGCCAGCAATACGACAGGCATGGCGGGAGGGGTCAAATCGGGTAATTGTACTAATCCCATTACGCCCACTCAAGAGTCCATCCCAATACTCTGCCACAGTATTACCGATGGGAGTGATCGCGCCCAATCCTGTAACAACAACGCGCTTGAGTTCAATGTTTGTCATGATGCCAATAAAACCGGGCAACTGCCCGAGAACGCAGAACTTCTTCTAAGAAGACAACCGCTAACTAGGCGGCTGCTTCTGATTTTGAGCTGATATAGTCTACAGCCGCTTGGACTGTGGCAATATTTTCGGCGGCTTCGTCTGGAATCTCGATATCGAACTCTTCCTCTAAAGCCATAACCAATTCCACCACGTCCAGGGAGTCGGCGTTTAGGTCATTGGCAAAGTTAGCTTGAGGGGTTACGTCACCGGGTTCAACTTCCAGTTGTTCCGCAACTATTTTTTTGACTCTATCGAAAATTTCTTGGTTCATCTACTCTATACCTCAACCGAGTTGCTAGAACGTGATCAATTGGTTCGTTTGCATTTTCTCATCTTATCCGAAAGGGGGATCATCAAACCCATCGGTAGCCGCTTCTCCAACTGGCATCCAGTTGGGCTACTCATCATATCATGTTCATGGTACTCCTACTCCTAAGAGCCAACTATAGGATACTTCTGCTCCTTTGAGCCAGCTATGTAGCCATCAACAATCACCAATCAACAAGCTGATCATGTTAACCGCGCTTACGGTCATTCCCTTACGGACAGTTGGTTTGATTCTGGGGAAGCTCGCGATCGCTTCCCTAGGAGCTTGTCTGCTCTACATCTTCTTATTTTATGGGCTACGCTCCATTTTTCGGAAGTTTGAGAGCGATATTGCCCTAGTCACCCTGAATGTCTCCGCTTATCCCATTCTGACGATTTTCATTCTGGTCAGTTTGAAGGTTGCCTTTGGGGATTTAGCTGCTGGAGATACCCCAAGCTGGTTTGAACGTCTGCTGACGGCGAGTATTATTGTGGCAGTCAGTTATGGGTTAATCCAGTTATTCATTCAAGTTTTCATCTACTACCTCAAAGATTATGCCCGACAAACTGAAGCCATGTGGGATAATGTCCTGTTCCCTCTCTTAGAAGGCGTTGTCCCGTTTGTGATTTTTATACTGGGTAGTGTTTTCGTTCTGCAATCCTTTGGTGTTGATTTAACCGGAATTTGGGTCACCTTAGGGGGGGCGACGTTTATTATCGGGTTTGCGGTTAAAGATATTTTAGCTAATTTTTTTAGTGGTATTGTTCTGCTGATTGATACACCCTTTCAATTTGGTGACATTATTGAACTAGAAAATGGTTCAATTGGAATGCTGCGGAAAATTGGCGTGCGGGTGACTCAAGTCTATATGTTTGATGACCGATGTGAAGTCTATATTCCCAATAGTGTTTTACAAGGTCAGTCCATTACGAATTTAAGTCGTCCGATTCCTCACTATTTCTATGCCTTGCCTGTAGAAGTCCCACCGGAATGCGATCTAGAGCAGATTCAGCAACTCATGCTGGAAATTGTTTTCGCTCATCCGGATACATTGGGAGATATTGAAAAAAAATTGGCTTATATCGATCAATTCTATAACCCCTCTAATTCAGACACTCATTTTTCCTACAAAAAGAACATGAGTCGTCAACGGTTGATTCTAGAAAATGAGGTAAACATCAAGCTAGAAGATATTGAGCAAGCGTTAGAAGCACTGATGGTCATGATTCAATTTGCTGAAAAAGGGGGATTAGATGGCGAAGAGATTGAAACCATTCAACAGGAATATGAGGAGATATTGCACCAAATTGGGTTAGAAGTTTTCAGGGAACGACAAAATAAACGAATTGTCTTTAAATTACAGGAGAACGAATCTCCCGACACTTTAATTGGTTTAGTTAGGGAATGGTATCGCCTATGGTTAAGAGATTCCAATTTACGCGATGAAGATCAATATATCCTGCCTGACGAATGGGAACGAAAAATTGAACTTTTAAAACGACGGTTTCAACGAGTTTTCCAGAAAATCAGTAATCCTCATCGTGAAGAAACCCGGTTGGACGATTATGTCATGGATCTAGTTAAATGGTTACGAGAGCGATTTAAACAAGCCAGAAGCCAACGACAAGAACCTAAAATTAGGATGAAGGGAACATCCCAATATGAGGGGTTTACCTTGATTAAATTCACGATTGAATTCTATATCGATAATGCCAAATTGGAAGACTTTAGACGAGGTAATCGCGTGAGTAGCGAAATTTATCAAGAAGTGATGCGACATATTAAAGATGCTTACCCCAAGGTTAAACCCTGAAAAAAGATAAGGTGGACGGTAAGGAAGTGGACACAATTAAAGTTAACGGTTGAGATCGTCATTTGTCATTCGTCATTCGTAAGGGTTTGAGAGCTTTATCAACAAAAGAAGAGAGGGCAACCCGACCAAATTGAGTGGACTACCGTTGTTAATTGATACCAGCGGTTCTGCCCCTAATTTTTGGTTCTGGGTGTACCATTGGCGGCAACAACCTCGTCTCTAGAATTTTCCAGCAATCCGGTTAATAGAGAGGCGGGATGCTGTTTATGGGGCCAAGCAAAGGCGTGACGAAAGGCGGCATCTTGACAGGCTTGCATTTGCTCAAAATCAATCACATCTTGGGTTAATAGGTTTTCGTACTCAAAGGGTAACCGCACATTATTTAATCCCGCGTTATCGGTACAAATGGCAATATCAACCCCCGCATCAAAACAGGAATCAAAGACCACTTTCAGTTGATGAATATCATCGAGTGTTCCTGTTTTCAAGTAGGTTGTGGGACATATTTCTAAACATTGCTGTCGCTGGGCAACTTCTTTTAACAACTCTGGATATTTTAAGGGAATATGAATGCCATGACCAATTCTCATTAAATATGGCAAAAGTTCTGGATAACAACCGTCGGTGGTTTCGTAGAGATGACCCGTTGTATTAAGACCGAGCGATCGCGCATACTGATAGAGTCCCACAAATTCCTCTAATCGTTCACCATAATGAGCATCTCCTCCCGCCAAATCCACCCCACATACATAGTCCTTCCTTTGGGCGGCTAGATCAACAATTGCCTTATTCACCCCATAGGGAAGCCGTGAATGCATACAGAGAATTTGACTCGTCACCATCGGATAATCATTTACCTGACTGGCTTTTCCGACAATCTCCACAATCTGCGCCATCTGATCAATCCGTTCCGATTGACTTAACTGTTCCGGCGTGCGTAAATAAGGCGTATAGCGAAGTTCTAAATAGGCTAAATTCTCAAAGATATACGCGCCGCGAATTAAGCGATAGATAAAATAGGGTAAGCTTGGCGCTGTTTGTACATGTTCCACCAACGTGTGCAGTTCCAAATACTCATCCAACGTATTGCGCGATCGCGTGTAAAATTCCTCAAACTCCTCATAGTCAGCAAATTTCTGGGTTAACGGATCACTTTGGCGTTGAAAATATCGCCAGAGAATCCGAGGAACCACTGAACCCCCCAGATGACGGTGTAACTCAGCGTATAATGGCATACAATCTCCTGGTAACTGTGTCGTTTTCAGTCTTGGCTAGACAGCAATGTCACCACGACTTAGATCAACTCTAGCTCTTGTAAAAAAACTTTGCAGAAACAGTTTGTCTGTCAAGCCCGCTTAGGGGCTTGTCACCCCTTCAGCCCACCCTCTATAAATGCAACAACTCAATGATGGCAAATGACATAAACGAATGACAAATAACCATTAACTTCTCGGACGCCCCAGGGTAGTAATATAAAGAACCGCCTCATCAGGAGGAATCCCTAAAACTTCATTCACTTGATCATCAAAGAACCCACCGATACCACTTACACCCAATTGTAAATAAATCGCCGCTAAATTGAGCCGTTGTCCCAGGTGTCCCGCATCCAGATGCAGGTAACGATAAGCGCGATCGCCATACTTCGCCACAGCTTCCTTCAAGTCGGCTGTGTGAAAGAGAACCACACTCGCATCCCGCCCTAACTCTTGTCCCAAGCACAAATAGTGTAATTCCCGGCGGAAGTTCTTAAAGCGAATTTGCCTTAATTCTTGGGCTTTCGGCGCGTAATAATAGCAGCCTTCGTCTAAACCTGTTACCCCAGAACTTGCCACAAAGGTTTCAATTAAGCTAAGATCAAAATAATCAGGATAAGTCTCAAATCCTTGCTGGCTGTAGTGTTGCGGTTGGTAGGTAAAATCAAGCAGCAATTTAAGTTCATCTAAGGTTAGGGTTGCACCATTATAAGCGCGAGTTGAGCGCCGTTGGAGAATCGTATTTTCCAAAGCTTGAGGCGCATATCCTTCCCTGGTAATCCTTCCCCATTGAATCGGTGGTGTAGCGGTGGAGACTTTGGTGCAGAAGGGAAAATTATACTTGTCTTCACCTAAGTTTTCCGACTCTGAGTCATTGGATGATGAGTCATTGGATGATGGCGATTCGATTTTTTCCTTATCCGTCGGTTCAATTTGCGTTGCTTGGTGTAGGTAAGCCAGCAACTCCCCATCAGGAAGTTTGGGATAGTCAAACTGTGTCGCTGACGGTAAGACAGTGGGTTGAGAGAGGCTATTTTGTCCCTGGAGTTGATCGGCGAGGGAAACAACTGCGATCGCGCCCTCTTGTTCAGGGTTAAGATAAAGCAGATCATTCACCTTTTGATCCACAAAGCCACCAATCAGATAGGGGCGATACCCCGTTAACGCACCAGCCAGTTCAATATTACCCAACAAATGACCCGTATCCAGAAATATCCGGCGATAGGCGCGGTCTTCATAGCGCCAAGCCGAACGATAAAATATAGCTGTGGTGATTATCGCCAGTTCCGTAGTCTCTAAGCTAGGATGCTGGAAACAGGCATCTTGTAGCGCCAACCAAACCTCACTATCCCAAAAATGCACCAGAGAATGGTTCGGACACTGATAGTTATAGAGTCCTGGCGGTAAGATAGAAGTACCCCGAGAAATTAAATAGACTTCCGCCGGATACAATCCCCCCGCCGACGGCGCCGCCCTTAAATAAACGGGAGGTCCAATCATTGTTTCCATTTTAGCGGTTAAGCCATAGCTGCACAAGAGCAACCGTGACAACCGCCACCAACGTTTCCCCGGTTCCTGGGTAAACCCTTGGGGATCTTCTTTGAGATAGGGCTTCAGGTCAATAGTCGTTCCTAGTTTATACTCTTTAAAGGGTATTGGTTGATTGTCCCAGTCTAGTCGCTTATTTTTGGACGCGATCGTCTCCGGATCGTATTTGGTACGCTCGTGATAATGTTGCGCGATCGATAATTGTGGGTTGGACATCGTTTTTCTCGGTTGGTTTTTGCTCTGGCTCTTATCTAGAAGTTTTTAATAGTGTCCTTTCGGCTCGTCAAAACAGAAACCCACTCAACCTTCATAGCTCTTAGTTTTACCCTAGTGGAATGGGTCAAAAGTTAACGGTTGATGGGCGTGTACTTGGAGCCGTATAAGGGTGAATCATTTCCAACCTAGATAATAAAACATCCCTGGATAGAATACAAAATTGAGTTACTCAATTTTAGGGGCGACAACCGGATTTTATCGTCTGCAGCGTGAAGAAATGCTCTTCTGTGATGCCTAATTGCTAGATAAAGAGTCGCTGTCATCCCCTAAACTGACTTTCTTGATTATGGGATGAAAAATCTCGTCGTTTGGATACCGAGAAATCTAGTTAATTAGTCCCGATTTTGCCCTGAATTAAGTACATATTTATCACAAATAATCTCATTTGTCAATCCACCTAATCAGGAAATATGAATTTTGATAATTCTTAAAAAAAGTTAGAAAAAATGTAGTTTTAGCTACGTTGAGCGATACTAAACTATATTATCTAGATCGAGTATGATCAAAATCCGGTTTATTGATTTATTTGCAGGCATAGGGGGAATGCGCCTAGGCTTTGAACAAGCTGCTGATTCCTTAAACTGCAAAACTGAATGTGTTTTAGCGAGTGAAATCAGTGCAGATTGTCAATGGGTTTACCAAAATAATTTTAACCATGAGGTCTTAGGAGATATCCGGGCAATTAACCAATTACCGCCCCATGACTTTTTATTGGCAGGTTTTCCTTGTCAGTCTTTTTCCTACGCGGGGAAGAAGGCAGGATTTGGAGACACGAGAGGAACATTGTTTTTTGAAATATTGAGATTAATAGATACCTGTAAACCTCAAGCCTTAATCTTTGAAAATGTTCGCGGTCTTTATAGTCATGATCAGGGTAAAACTTTAGCAACAATCAAGCATGAAATTAAAAATCGAGGATATAGCTTCGATACATTTCTATTAAACAGTTCTAATTTTGGATTACCACAAAACCGGGTTCGCCTGTATATGGTTGGTATTTTAGGGGTTTCGCCAAAATTCGAGTTGATTTCTGATGTGGGTTCGCCCGATTCCCATTCTTATAATTGTCAGCAGCTATCCTTATTTAATCCATTAAGTAAACCTGTTGCTGTGGCTAATATATTAGAAGATAATCCTGATTCTAAATATGATTGTTCGCCTGAGTTTGTTGAAGCACTAAAAACCCGGTTAAACAACAATTTAACTCAATTGCATGGTCGGCGACTTATTGATTATCGAGGAGGAAATTCTCTGCACTCATGGGAACTGGGTTTACGCGGAAAATGTAGTCCGGAAGAAATTGAGTTAATGAACCGTTTTATTTTAAAGCGTCGGAATAAAGTATTTGGTCGTCATCAAGATGGTAAATTGCTTAGTCGAGAGCAAATCGCCAGCTTTTTTAATCACCCCCATTTTGACCAGATTCTTGACTCACTCGTAGCCAAAAAATATTTACAAGTTGTTGATTGCAAATACAAGCCTGTATCGGGTAACTTCTCCTTTGAGGTTTATAAATTTTTAGATTCCCGTAAAATATCAGTCACGTTGGTGGCTAGCGATGCCAATCGATTAGGAATTTATCACAATCATCGAGTCCGGAGAATCACACCGCGAGAAGCCGCACGTCTCCAGGGATTTGCCGATGATTTTATTTTGCATTTTAATGATGATAAAGCGTACTATCAGTTAGGGAATTCAGTCAGTATCAATGTTGTGAAAGCTGTCGCCCGTGACGTTATTTTAAATACATTACCATGTCAAAGCGCCAACAAAAGTTTGATACCGCTCAACTCTCTATCGGGAGGGTAATTCTCGGTGCGATCGCGTTGGCTATCTTGAGTTACTCCAACCTTACAGATAGCGCCGTTGCAGCTAATCTCCATTCCTGTTCTAATTTATCAAAGGGTAGTATTATAACGATGATTTCACCAGACACCAAACCCATCAAACCAACGATTACGGAACTGATCCAACGGCAAGCGCAAGCTTGGGAAACGGCTGACTCAGATAAAATTATCGCTGATTTTGCCGAAGATAGTGTATTTATTGTCCCCGTTTCTAAATTCATAGGTAAATCGCAAATTAAGGCAGCAGCGGACGATTACTTTGCAAAAGTTACAGACATTCAGATTACAATTAAAACTATAATATTTCAGCATAACAAAGGAGCTGTAGAATGGATTTGGTATCAAAAAAGCAAAGAAACTGATGAACGATCAAAAACTGACGATGCCATTATCTTTGAAATTGAACAAGGCAAGATTAAATACTGGCGAGAATATATGGACAATCAATCTAAATAAAATTTGCTGAATAACTTGAAAGTGTCGATGATAGTTGAAATTTAATAACAATGCCCTACATAAGCCTAGATACGATCAAAACGAATACAGTTTATGACTGACAAACTCAACTTGAGGAGTTGAAGTTATGAAAACTGTTCCTTATTCCCGATTCAATCAACTATGCTTAGGTTGTCGTAGCCAGGGAGAACGTAGGGGACTGAGGATGCGATTGAGTAAGCGAATTTGTTCGGCTGTTCCCATGCAGATGAGTACATCTCCGGATAGTAGCGGGGTTTCACCATTAGGTCCAGCGATCAAATTGCCATCGGCGCGGCGAATTGCCAAAACTAATGCCCCAGTTTGCGATCGCAAATGAGCTTCCCGCAGCGTTTTTCCAATAAAGGGACAGGTTTCAGCATCAATCAGAAACTCTTCCATGTAAAATGAACGATCAGCCCCAGTGAGAATCCCATCCACAAAGTCCATCACTTGAGGTCTTAGGGCAGCCGATGCCATGCGCTTACCCCCGGTGATGTAGGGGGATACAACAGCATCTGCACCCGCACGCTGAAGCTTTTTCAGGGCTTCTTCGGAACTTGCCCGCGCGATCGCCCGGATTTTTGGGTTGAGGGTTTTGGCGGAGAGGATGGTATACAGATTTTCGGCATCAGACGGTAACGCGGCGACTAAACAAATCGCCTTTTCGATGCCCACCGCCAGCAGGGTACTATCTAAAGTAGCATCCCCTTGGGCAACAATATAACCCAACTCCCGCGCCTCCTCTACCTGATCAACTTGAGAATCAATCGTGACAAACAGAATCCCCTCAGCCTTAAACTCTAGGGCAATCTGACGCCCTGTACGCCCAAAGCCGCAGAGAATGTAGTGGTTATTTAAGGTATCAATCAAGCGTCGTCTTTGCCTCAGTCGAATTCCTTGTTGAAAGTAGCCTTGAATTAGGGCTTCTGTAAAGCGATTGACAATATAACCAATGGCGACAAGACCCATTAAAATCAGGGAAATAGTAAACAGGCGTCCGCGATCGCCCAGAGGATTTGTCTCTCCATAGCCAACCGTCGCCAGAGTAATGATCGTCATGTAGGCAGCATCCGACCATGACCACCCCTCCACCAGTTTGTACCATAACGTACCGATGAGAGCGACTCCCAAGAGGGCAAGTCCACCACCAATCAGTTCTTTCCGCAAACGTTGATATTTCTCTTCCAGGGTTGAGTACAAGGAGACGAATGATTGATAACTATTCCCATAATCAGCTACTTTCACTTTAGGATAAAATTTTCACATTGCGTCCCTGGAGTATAGAGAACGGATGTTCATCCAAAAAATCGGTAAGCTGACTTTTTTATACCTGAGTTTATTGATACTGTTAACGGCTTGCAGTCTTCCGGGAGAACAATCAAGCCAAACGGTGACACTCATGGGTACGCTAACCGGCAAAGGAATTCAAGAAGTGCAACAAGTGGTAGCCCCCTTTACCGAGGCGACGGGGATAAAGGTAAAGTATGAGGGAACGGATGCTTTCGCCACAGTGTTACCCGTGCGGGTTGACTCAGGAAATCCACCGGATCTCGCCCTGTTCCCGCAACTCGGTTTAATGGCAGACTTTGCCAGAGATGGGAAACTGATACCAATTGAGCAAATTTTGTCACCCGCACAATTGTCAGACGCATTTTCTCAGAACTGGCTCAAGTTAGCGCCTGTTGATGATACCCTTTACGGTATCTGGTATCGGGTGTACCTGAAAAGTTTGGTTTGGTATAGCCCAGCCGCCTTTGCCGAAAAGGGTTATCAAGTTCCGACAACCTGGGATGAAATGATGGCATTATCTGACCAAATTGTGGCAGATGGGGGAGTTCCTTGGTGTATTGGTTTCGCCAGTGGTGATGCAACGGGTTGGGTGGGGACAGACTGGATCGAGGATATCATGCTACGAACCGTGGAACCCCAGGTTTATGACCAATGGGTGAACCACGAGATTCCCTTCAATCATCCAGCGGTTAAAAATGCCTTTGAGAAGTTTGGTACGATTGCCTTAAATCCTAAGTATGTTGTTGGGGGGAAAACGGGTATTCAGAGTATTTTCTTTGGTGATTCCCCCAAGTCACTATTTGATCAGCCGCCCGGATGTTATATGCATCGCCAAGCCACGTTTATTTCCTCATTTTTCCCGGAGGATGTGGTGTTGGGGAAAGATGTTGATATTTTTCCGTTTCCCAGTATTAATCCAGACCTAGGTGTGCCGTTATTAGTGGGGGGGCAAATCATCGCCATGTTTAATGATACCCCAGAGGCACGGCAGTTAATGGACTATTTGATCTCTGTCCAACCCCATGAAATTTTAGCCGGAATCAAAGGGTCAATTTCACCCCACAAACAGGTGAGTTTAGAGGTTTACCCTGATGAGGTGACTAGGCGTCAAGCTAAACTACTATTATCTGACGATGAAATCATCCGCTACGACGCTTCGGATCTGTTCCCTGGAGCCGTAGGAACGGGGACATTCTGGACAGGTGTTATTGACTATGTTTCTGGAAAAGATTTGGATCGGATTTTGCGGGATATTGAGGTAAGTTGGCTCGATGCAAAAGTTGGGAACTGAGTGAGATTGTGGGGTGTGGGGTGTTGGGTGTAGGGAACAATTGAACCAAAAGGATTAAGATAACCAAATCTTTTCCTCGGATCGGTGTATTATCTAATAGAGACTGTTTTATGTTTGAACAACAACCCGAAGAATTACGACAGAAAGTAAAGGTTTTGGCAACAGAAGCGCTAAACCAATCCGATCCCTCTGGATGGTTTGATCGCTTATATTCCCAAGCCAAGGGTGATCCTGAACAAGTACCGTGGGCGCGTTTGCAAACCCATCCCTATTTCCAAGATTGGCTAGATAAAAATAAGCCAAAAGGGAATAATCCCTCGGCTTTAGTCATTGGCTGCGGATTAGGTGATGATGCAGAAGCCTTGGCTAGATTAGGTTTCAACGTGACAGCCTTTGATATTTCCCCAACCGCGATCGCATGGTGTCAGCAACGATTCCCAAACTCCCCGGTTACCTACGTTGTGGCTGATTTGTTCGCCTTAGATCCGGCTTGGCGTCATCAGTTTGACTTGGTATTAGAATGTCGGAATATCCAAGCGTTACCGTTAAATGTACGATCAACTGTGATTGATGCGATCGCGTCTTTAGTAGCTAAGGGAGGAACTCTATTAGTAATCACCCGATTTCGCCAGACAGATGCTGAACCCGATGGTCCACCTTGGGCGCTTTCTGACAGGGAACTTGCCCAATTTCAGGAGTTAGGATTAGAGGAAGTTCATCGGGATAGCTTTATTGAAGCAGAGAACCCTTCTGTTGAACAGCTTCGGCTTGAATATAGGCGATCAAAACAGTAGAGGTGAGCCGACTTAATAGCGAAACCCTGGATATACTGTAGGGTGGGCATTGCCCACCAGCATACCAGTCAGTGTCATTCGACTTACTATTTCAATCAGATAAAATTCCGGTCAAATCCAAGACAAATTCAGGCAGAATTGATTCTCCTGATAATGTCGTCGGCTGGTTGAGAGTTTCTACAGCTTGATTAGGGCGATAAATTTCTACAGTTTGCATCTGGGGATCAATTAACCAACCCAGTAGTAAACCATTTGCCAGATATTCTTGCATTTTTGCCTGAATATCTTCTAATTCGTCGCTCAAAGAACGTAACTCTACTAAAAAATAAGGACACAGGGGGACAAACTTTTTCCGTTGTTCTGGGGTTAAAGCTTGCCAACGATCTAATCGTACCCAAGCCGCATCAGGAGAGCGAATTGCACCATTAGGTAAGCGAAAACCTGTAGACGAGTCAAAAGCAACTCCTAAATTACTCTGACTGCTCCAATTTTCTAAACGAGCGCATAACTTCATGTTACGTCTACCCGTTTCCCCCCCAGTTAATGCCATAACGACTAATTCTCCCTGTGCAGTTCTTTCCAATTTTAAGTCTCGATTAGCGCGGCAAATCTGCTCAAACTGTTCATCGGTAAGGGTGAGGGTGGGACGTAAGTTTAAGGTGATGGCTGTCATAGCGTTTTCGATTATAAGCGGTTACTAACATGATAGAAAATTTGCCGGATGGGGGATGCGATCGCGTCTTGGGTGATGACACAGGGAACCCTATTATTCGTGATGACGTGATTTCGCCAGACAGAGGCTGAACCCGATGATCCACCTTGGGTATTGACTTGAGTATAATCCGAAAGTGTAGCCGACTCAAGCCGTCTGGCTAAATGCAATGCTTCTGTTTCATCCCCCTGATAAATCGCCAGGGATTTAACCATAGCTGTGTTGTAAAATTGAAAGAGTCATTACCCATAAAGCTATCTATGCTAAGAACAGTTGAAGGCGTTTATCAGAACGGACAAATTCAGCTAACTGAACTCCCACCAGATGTGAGCGATCGCGCCCAAGTTTTGGTTACTTTTATTGAAGCCGGAAAAATCAATCCTGAACAACTGCGCCAATTGATTGAGCAATTAGAAACAATTGCAGGTATCCAGCAAGGTTTGGCTGAAGTTGATGCCGGAAAAACTCGCCCTATTGGAGATTTTATCCAAGACATTCAGCAAAACTATGGCATTTCAGATTGAAATTACCCCGATTGCTGAAGCTCAGATTGAGCAAGCCTATCGTTGGTATCGGGAACGTAATCCAGCATTTGCGGATCGCTGGTTCCGAGGATTGATGAACGCGATCGCAACCCTTCAAGAAAAACTGATTCTTTCAATTAATGAAATCGCGTTGAATAAGCCCTATCAAATTATCATTAACGATAGCTAACTTTTCTTTCTGATTGACGCGGTGGGAATACCACCCCATATTATTTCCGGAAAAAGCTAGGATCGAAGTAAGCTCAACCCTAGCGCAGGAGGTCTGATTTTGACGAACAATTCTCCCGGTTCCAACCAAGACTGGGATTGGGCAATGTGGAGTGTTGACGCGGTTCAGGGGGAACTCCACTACAAACGCGCCCAAGACTCCTTGCGTGAGTTAGTCAGCAATCTTGATTTAACCCCCCAAGAACAAGCGGGGTTAGAGTCGGAAATTGGGGATTTAGCTAATCTCTTGGACAAACTCGAACATAGTTGTGTGCAAATCGCTGCCTTTGGTATGGTAGGACGGGGTAAATCCTCGGTACTGAATGCGTTATTAGGACAACCTGTGTTTGAAACTGGGGCGCTACATGGGGTGACTCAGAATGCTCAAACCGCCAATTGGCAATTAAGTCAGGAAACCTTGGCAAACAGTGCTCACGAAATCCTGCGGGTGGCGTTACCTAGTATTGGGGAATCCCAAATCCAGTTTATTGATACGCCAGGGATTGATGAAGTCAATGGGGAAACCCGTGAGGCGTTAGCGGTAACTGTTGCCAGACAAGCAGATCTGATTCTATTTATTATCGCTGGGGATATTACAAAAGTCGAATATGAAGCCCTGTCTCAATTACGAGATAGCGGTAAGCCAATGCTACTCGTCTTTAATAAAATTGACCAATATCCCGAAGCCGATCGAGACGTGATTTATCGTAAAATTCGCGATGAACGGGTGAAACAGTTGCTCTCCCCCGCCGAGATTGTCCGGGTGGCGGCTGCACCTTTAGAAGCGGTAGCTGTGCGTCGTGCTGATGGTAGCCGCGCGATTCAACGGCGTCTGGGAACCCCCCAGATTGAAGAATTAAAGCTAAAAATACTAGAAATTTTGCACCGGGAAGGTAAATCCTTAGTCGCCTTAAATTCGATGATGTACGCGGGTGAGGTGAATGAACAACTGGTGCAACGGAAAATGGAGATTCGGGAAGAAAGTGCTAATCAGATGATCTGGAAAGCCGTAATGACCAAATCCGTCGCGATCGCACTCAATCCCGTTACGGTTCTGGATCTACTCACGGCAACGGTTGTAGACGTGGTGATGATTCTAGCATTATCTCGCCTCTACGGTATCTCCATGACCCAGCAAGGTGCTGTGGGATTGCTTCAGAAAATCGCCTTGAGTATGGGGGGAATTGGTGCGAGTGAACTGTTAGCGACATTGGGATTAAGTAGTATTAAGGGATTGTTAGGGCTATCTGCACCCGCTACCGGGGGGGTTACGTTAGCGCCTTATCTGTCTGTCGCCATGACTCAGGCGGGTGTCGCGGGTGTTTCTACTTATGCAATTGGACAAGTGACAAAAGTTTATTTAGCCAATGGTGCCTCTTGGGGAGAAGATGCACCTAAAACTGTAGTTAGTCGCATTCTGGCGTCGTTGGATGAAACCTCTATTCTCAATCGGATTAAAGGAGAATTGGCAGCTAAATTAGGTGGTACGCCTTAAGCATGTAGAGACGTAATATACTACCTCTCTACATGAATACATAACTCTAGTTAACAGGCGTCTCATCTACCTGATCAGGCTGAGAATTAGGTTGCTCAATACCCTCAATCTCTGGGCGAGGTTCACTCTCAGCCGTTGGATTTACATCCAGTATCGGCTTCCCTCCCGATTGTCGTTGCAGGTTCTCCTCCGCTTCCGGATTTTCATCCTGGAGAGTGCGAATTTCTCGCTCTAATTGCTGCCATCCCTGCTCGAAAAATTCTTGAGACGGCGTTCTAGCTTGAGCCATTCCTTGACCCGCTACGCCGATTGTGGTCACAACTGTAGTCAGTATAACAATTGTAAATTTCATCGCGATCGCTCTCCTTAATATACAATATACTGTTGCAGAATGCCGAGTCGGAAACCATTCCCGCCTTACCCTGAACCTATAAGAGTTAGAACAGTTATCCTGCTTCAGAACAGGTTAATTTACCGCTCTGGAGTTGACGTATATCAACCTTTGTGATACTAATTCTAGCTTAAACTTGATGACGACAGCTATAACTCAGAACTCTACCTGTTCCCTGTTCCTTGACAAATGACATAAACGAATAACTATTCCTCCAACCGATACCCCAACTCTGCTAATCTCAGACGAGATTGTCGCCATTTAGGTTGCACTTTGACAAATAATTCTAGATAAACTTTACCCGCAATTAATTTTTGAATTTGCTGACGCGCATCCGAACCAATAGTTTTCAGCATACTGCCCTTTTTTCCAATTAAAATTCCTTTTTGCGACTCCCGTTCAACGTGAATCGTTGCGAGGATGCGAGTAATTTTAGGTTCTTCTTCAACGGCATCAATCGTAATCGCAACGGAATGGGGAACTTCCTGGCGAGTCAACAGCAGAATTTGCTCTCGAATTAATTCTCCCATAATAAAACGTTCGGGTTGATCGGTGACTAAATTCGGCGGATAATAATAGGGACCCGGTTCTAGTCGATCAATTAACTGTTGCTGTAAAGATGCCAACCCGTCACCCGTCAGGGCAGAGAATTTTATCACCTGCCAATTGTGGGGAGCTGCCAGTTGATGATACCCTTCATCTAAGTCTATGCCTGGAGATTGTAAATCCGATTTATTAATGCCTAGAATTACAGGTGTTGAGGTTTGGGTGAGTAGATTACTAATGTAGCGATCGCCTCCTCCTGCGGGTGTCGCTCCATCCACCACAAATAGCACCACATCCACCGCTTCAATAGCAATCTTAGCATTTTGTACCAAAACTTTCCCCAGTTGATGATGAGGCTTGTGGATTCCTGGCGTATCCACAAAAATCAGTTGGGCATTTTCTGTGGTAAGAATACCCTGTAAGCGGTTGCGGGTGGTTTGGGCGACGGGTGACGTGATGGCAATTTTGAGTCCCACCAATTCATTCATTAACGTCGATTTACCCACATTCGGGCGTCCAATGATACCCACAAAGCCAGATTTAAATCCCTCTGGGGCTTGAGGAATCATTACGGCGTCTGCGTCGGGGATTAAGGTGAAATTGTTGCTTTCTTCCATTTTATAATCTTATAATTTTTTGAGCGACAAAAGCTATAGCAAAAGGCAGAAGCAGCGAAGGTAAGGAGGAAGGTTGCAAGCTAAAAGGACATGATAACTGTGTAAGTGGATAAGACTGATCTCGCCAAACCCCCCCTTTAATGAGGGGGGACTTATTTCCCCCCCTTATTAAGGGGGGCTAGGGGGGATCTTCTGCTCTTAAATACACTAACCCATCTGTATTTAGCATGTATTAACTCCTCAACTGGCAATACCATACTACATAACTGATAAAATATATTCGCCTTCATTAACAGCATGATTCTTGGCAACGCTAAACACCAAACCATCGGATTCAGCCATAACCTCAATTAATTGAGGTAAATCTCCCTCTCGGTTAAAACTCAGTAATTGATATAAAGACTGACCTGATCTAATTTTACTGCCCAACTGAACTCGTGATTGAATCATACCCCCCGCTGGAGCATAATACTGTTTTATTTGGCTTTTTATGGTAAATTCAACCAATTGAGAGGTTGTGTTGTCTAGGGGCAAATTGGGACAATCTAGCAGTTGTTTTTGTGCTAGATAATTTTTGATACCCATAACTCCTTTTTTTACCGAGTCGGGATTCATTTCCATCCCCGAACCCAGTTCGATTGTCCAGGACTCGACATCAAACTGAATCGTTTTACCCAAGGCTGCCAATTGCTTCTCTAATGCCAACCACGGCTTCATAAAAGCTTCGTCAAAGGCATCGCCATCATATTCATTCATTAAAATCCCGCGATTCAAAAGAAATGCTTTGGCGCTTTCCTCACGACTCTGGAAACAATACAAATAATCAATCGCCTGATTACTGGAACTATGAATATCAATCACATAGTTAGCATCTAAACAGAGGGATTGAATCTGGTAGCGATAGCGTTCACTAAAGGGAAGTCCGCTAGGAGACTGGAGTTTATCCCCCTGTTTTTTAAAGCTAGCTTGAATACGTTGTAAATAATTTTGGCGGATTTCTTCAGGAGAGTGAGACACCTGAAATTCAGCAAACTCAGCTAAATCCTCGTCTTCTTTTTCGTAGTCCCAAAAGATCCGATTCCAATCCTTGCCATCATAGGGATTGAATCGTCCAGTGGCAAAGAAATGATTACGCTGGTTAGTGGCGATAGGATTACAGACAGGAACCAGCCAAATTTCTCCGGTAAGTTGAGAGTCCTCTAAGTGGCTGAAAAACTCAAGAAGTTGGTGAATGACAGCATTGCCAACAATTTCTGAACCATGGAGATTGGCTTGGACATAAGCCTTTTTCCCAGGGCTTGCGCCAATAAACCTGTAGACTTGGAGCGAGAGGCGATCGCCTGAGGCAAGATGTTGAATGGGAATTGTCGTAACGGTGGGAACCATAGGGATTGGGTACAGGAAAGTATGAGGGCTAAGGTGTAGGGTGGGCGGAGACGACTAAATCGTTGCTAACATGGAAGACTTAAAGGCATCATCTCGATTATTATGGGCAATAGTTTCGGGCATCTGTTTCGGATTACGACTTATGGGGAATCCCACGGCGGCGGTGTCGGTGTGGTGATCGATGGATGTCCGCCCCAATTAGAGATTTGTGCATCAGAGATTCAGTTTGAACTCGATCGCAGGCGTCCCGGACAAAGCAAGATTACCACCCCGCGCAAGGAAACCGATACTTGTGAAATTCTCTCCGGTGTCTTTGAAGGGAAAACCTTGGGTACTTCCATTGCTATCTTTGTCCCCAACAAAGATACTCGCCCCCAAGATTACTCAGAGATGGCGGTTAAATACCGCCCATCTCATGCCGATGCCACTTATGATGCTAAATATGGGATTCGCAATTGGCAGGGGGGTGGACGTTCCTCAGCACGGGAAACCATTGGTCGAGTGGCGGCGGGTGCGATCGCGAAAAAAATCCTCAAACAGGTTGCCAATGTGGAAATCGTTGGCTATGTTAAACGCATTCAAGATTTAGAAGGCATCGTTGATCCCCACACCGTCACCCTGGAACAGGTTGAAAGTAATATCGTCCGTTGTCCTGATAGTGAATGCGCCCAACGAATGATAGAAAAAATCGAGCTAATCCGGCGTGAAGGGGATTCCATCGGTGGGGTAGTCGAATGTGTCGCCCGCAATGTGCCTAAAGGGCTAGGAGAACCTGTCTTTGATAAGCTGGAAGCGGATCTCGCCAAAGGCGTGATGTCCCTACCCGCTAGCAAAGGCTTTGAGATTGGTTCTGGCTTTGCCGGAACATTGCTCACGGGTTCTGAACATAATGATGAATTCTATCTCGATGATACTGGAGCGGTACGGACGACAACCAACCGTTCTGGTGGCATTCAGGGAGGCATCACAAACGGAGAATCGATTATTTTGCGAGTGGCATTTAAGCCCACTGCTACTATACGAAAAGAACAGCGTACAGTGACCAGTACCGGTGAAGAAACAGTACTTGCTGCCAAAGGGCGTCACGACCCTTGCGTCTTACCCAGGGCTGTGCCTATGGTAGAAGCAATGGTCGCCTTAGTATTATGTGATCACCTACTGCGTCATCAGGGTCAGTGCCATACATTAAAGCCTTAAAATTCCGATGGAAAGCAGTCCTTCCTCTGAGTTCGTTGTCCAATTCTGGGGCGTGCGGGGTAGTATTCCCTCCCCTGGGAAAGAAACCATTCGCTACGGCGGGAACACCTCCTGTGTGGAGATGCGTATCGCTGACAAACGCCTAATTTTTGATGGGGGTACCGGTATCCGGATGCTGGGGAAACATCTAAAGCCCCAACTCCCCGTTGAAGCCTATTGGTTTTTTACCCATTATCACTGGGATCATATTCAGGGCGTACCCTTTTTTGACCCCGCTTTTATCGAGGGTAATCTGTTGCATATTCATGGCGCCGCACCAGATGGGGTGTCCATGCAGCAGCATTTCAAAGAGCGGGTATTGCACTTGAATTCCCCTGTCCCGAAACGTGATATCCAGGCGGATTTGAAATTCTATGACTTAATCTGTGGCGATACGATGACGCTAGGGGATATTACCATTGAAACCAGTCCCCTAAATCATCCCAATGGGGCGATGGGTTACCGGGTAAGTTGGCAGGGACGTTCTGCGGTCTACTGTACCGATACCGAACATTATCCAGATCACTTGGATGAAAATGTGCTGCATTTAGCTCGTGATGCAGATGTCCTGATTTACGATGCCATGTACACTGACCAAGAATACCACAATCCCAAGTCTCCCAAAGTCGGTTGGGGACATTCAACCTGGCAAGAAGGGGTAAAACTCGCCAAAGCCGCCGGCGTCAAACAACTGGCAATTTTTCACCATGAACCCAATCATTCCGATGATATGCTTGATGAAATCGCCATCGAGGTGCAAAGCGCTTGTGAAGGGTCGTTTTTAGCAAAGGAAGGACTAATCATTCCGCTTATCTAGAACACCAGTCCAGTCATCGAAATCGATGCTAAAACCACAGCTTCCGTGAAGTCAACTGTGTATTCTGTGCGGCTTTGAATCTTTATCGCAACAGATACATCAGTTAACAATCGGTTGGTTCAGGTTGAAGGGTTGATTAAGTCGGCGGAGGATTCGGTACGCATTTATGTGTTTGATGCGGGTGCGGTACGGAAAACGATTACCTACGGTTCAGAAAAACCTCGACAAGCGGAGACTCTCATTCTATGATGTGAATAAGCTGATTTTTGACGGGACGAAGCGGGGGCGAGAACCCCGGTCAGCCGTCAAAACGCTAGGAACCTTGAAAATTAAAGATTTCAGCCGTTTTTGGAAAAGGGCGAAAAAAGCAAAAAGTCCATTTCAGCCCCTGGATTCCGTCGATAGGATAGGAAGTTGGTCTATTTCAGCACCAAGCCGATTCATTTTTCCTCCCCTGGGACACTTCCGTGAGGATAACCAGCGCGGACATCGAGACGAAAGTCAAGTACCGCCTACCTATTGGTATAACGACATAATCAGGTTTGGGACTCCCGCCTGATAGCGTTAGTTTAAGGGGAGAGGATTTGACACTCCCCGCCCTATAAGTGCGGGGATTCTTAGTTCCGCGACACACCTTACAATTATCTATCCTTGCGGCAAT